>CBFGJU010000297.1:0-1675 GCA_965649155.1 Caldifarciminota bacterium
GGAGCTGGCTGGTTTCACTTTGCGACATTCCCGGAAGCGGTGCAGGCACCAGACTCGTGCCAGGTATCCGGTCTCCTACTGAACGCTGGATTTTACCCAAGATTCTGGATTCCGAAGACCAGTTTGGGAATAGGTCTCAGACTGGATGTGCTTCATTACAGCGGGGTCAAAGAAAGCTTGCATCCCACCATAGCGAGTCTCGGTTTTGATCTGGGTTTCAGATTCATAGAACCATGATGATACACGCCCTCTTAGCCTTTAACCTCTCATTTGGAATGGGGCTCAAATGGGAAAACACCATATCCGCTCACGAAGGGGTCTATCTGCTCAGGCTATCCTCAGGCCTCCTGGGATTGGAGGGAGGCTACTGTTACCACAAGATTGGCTACCACGGGGATCTGAGAGGATACAGAACAGACCTCTGGGCAAGCGGTGGCCCTTGGCTATCAGGTGGCCCCGTTGGGTTCTATCCCTACATAGGATTTGGCCGCTACCTGATAGAACCCCTGGAATCCGATTCGCTTGAGGGTTCTCCTGAGGGTCTTTCGGGATCAGCCGGGCTCTCGGCCGAATGGGACATCCCCAAAACCAACACGGCTGTGTTCGGAAGCGCTGATATGACAAAGCTCTTCGGGGACACACGTCCTTTTGATAACCTGATCTGGAGCATTTCTGGAGGTTTGATGTTCAGGGCCATAAATCTTCCCTGAAAGCATCCCGTTCATATCCGTATCCCAAGATAAGGAACAGGATAGCCGGCAAGACCCTGATAAGCCCGTTAAGTCCTGGGGTCTATTTCGTGGTGGCCGGGAAGGAAAGGGCAAAGGTCTTGGTGAGATAAGGGTTCAAGAATGAGATATTCTCCGTTTCCGATAAAACAGGCAACTACCTGAGCTTTCTCCACCTGATCCTGAAGATCTCCTTTCCCTCAATCAGGAATCTGGCGATGTAGACGCCCGCAGGGCCATCCACGGGAAAAGAGCCTGGCCCGCTCTCTCCAAGGCCGAAAGCCTGCGTCCTTTGACCTACTATATTATATATGTCAATCCTGGCGGTTTCTCCTGGGTTCCAGAAATAGAGAGAATCCCCCGGAGGGGATGTCCAGAGAAGCCTCTTCACAACAAATGGCCCGGGATGCTCGTGCCAGAAGAGGTAGACAGAGTCAAGCCGGAAAGACGAGGCGAAACGCGGATCAAATATTATCTCAAGGCCAACTCTGAGCCCGATGTTCGCGCTGTCCGCGCCGGGCCCGAGCCACACGCTTCCCCCTGGCCCACTGCACTGGTAGCGCGCCAGGAAGCTCGTCCCCCTGGTGTCCCCGAAAACCCTGAAGCTGTCAAGGGAAACCCACTCGGTTGGCTTAATCGTCGGGAGTATAATGGTGTGCCTGAATTTCCTGTCATAAACATTGCCGGGGAAATCCATTGTCCTGCCCCGGCCGGCCGCGTAGACCGGGAATGTGTCCATCCTGCACGAATCAGAGAAATACGGCCTGCGGCCGAGGTTATAATAGAGCTGGGCATAGGTGTTCTGATCCGTGGCGCTGTTCTCCTTGTTCAGGATCAGAATGTCAGGCCAACCGTCCCGGTCGTAATCCTCGGTGAAAAGCCCGTATCCGCCAGGCGAGGCCAGACAGGTGGTGTCGGCCTCTGAGAAGGAACCGCCTCTGTTCCAG
>CBFGJU010000298.1:0-9459 GCA_965649155.1 Caldifarciminota bacterium
CGCGAGGAGAGTTTTCCAACCCCGTAAACCTGAACCATGGCCGCCAGGAACAAGAACTCGGCCAAAGGAAATCCGCCTCGGATAATGGTTTTAGGTGTAGGGGCAGGCCTCGTGCCTGCCCTATGTAGCAGTTATTATTAACCGAGATTTAGGAGGAAAGGCCCCGTGCCTGCCCAGGGCGAGATTAGGCCTTTCCATATAACCCCCATCAGGAGAGAGTTTCCGATTCACGCATGATCTGGGTTGAAAGGCCCGCACCGGGGGATTTATACTCTACCAGCTATGAAGAAGGTTTTACTGCTGATTGGATTGGTTGGCCTCGTGGGGGCCGCGCAGAGGAGCGTCCTGGTGGAGGCTTTCAGCTCAACGACATGCCCCCACTGCCCCTATTCAAACGCGGCGTGCGAGCGGCTCGCCGTGAACTTCCTGGACACGGTGAGCGTAATTCAATACATGCAGGGGCTTTCGGGTTCTGACGCGAGCGCGAGGTTCAACTTCTACGGAATATCCGGCGTCCCGGATGTCTGGTTCTGCGGAATAGATCACGAGCCCGGTTCCACCGACGACACCACCGGGGATTACAACCGCTACAGGACAAAGGTCAACAACTGGCGATATGTCAACTCGCCAATGCTAATTGACGAGATGACCGCGTTCTGCGACACCCTCTCCGGGAGCGTTGAGTGCCTAATAAGGATTGAGACGACCCTGCCCGTGACCGAGCCTGATCCTCGTGTCTTCTGCGTGATAACCGAGCGCCATGTCTGGGGAGACGGGCGCTACAATCGGTTCATAATGAGGGATATAATATCCAGCCCAGCAGGGGATAACCTTCTCGCAACCCACGCCGGGGACACCCAGCGATTCACATGGAACTTCAACATATCCGGCTGGAAGCCGGACTCCCTTGATGTCACCGTGTTCGCGCAGAGCTACGAGTCAAAGCTGGTCTTTCAGGCAAAGCAGATGAGGGTTGTTTTCACAGGGGTATCAGAACAGGAGCCGCCTAAGCCAGGATTTGACCTCGTGGCAATCGGAAACATCCTCCGGTTGAACATACCCGGTGAAACCGGAGTCAATCTAAGCGTGTATGACCCGACCGGCAGGCGCGAGCGAGAGCTCTTCTCCGGGAAATTGCCCGGCGGGGAGCACATGTTTGACCTCGCGGGCATCGGCAATGGAATCCACATTGCCGTCGTGTCCACCGGTTTCGGGACCAAGAGCGTGAAAATAATAAGACGAGGAGGCTTTTGAAATGACAGGAATCTTGATGGGAATCCTGGTCGCGGCAACCGCGCCGGACTTCACACTCCAGGATACGGATGGAAATTCCGTGAAGCTATCGGATCTCGTCCAGGCCGGACCCGTGCTCATGGTCTTCTGGGCAACATGGTGCACTAACTGCAAGGACCTTCTGGATTACTCAAACGAGCTCTACAAAGCCGAAAAGGACAAAGGGCTTTCGGTTCTCGGCATAAGCCAGGACGCTCCCCGGAAACTATCGGATGTCAAGAGCATGAAGGACGGCCACGGCTGGAAGTTTCCGGTTCTTCTGGATCCGGACAAGAAGGTTTCCCTGAAATACAAGGCAATGGCTGTGCCCGTGACGGTCATCGTGGACAAAAACATGGAGATGGTCTACCAGCGCGTGGGGTTCACCTCGGGCCAGGAAGAGGAGATAAAGAACAAGGTATCTGAACTCCTGAACAAGTAGGGGCAATGTAAATAGCCCTTTTCACAAAGGAAACCAATAATGATCCCCATATCCCTCATCCTCGGTCAGATATTCTTCACCGGTTCGGTTGACATGCAATACTGGAAGTGGCGCGAGCCGGACGAAGAGCGCCTCCAGGGCATCTTTGATGTTGCTGGCTATTGGGAGAACTGGGAGATAGGTGGAAAGTTCCTGTATCTCCAGCCGAGCAGGCTGACCAAACCGAAATACGAGGACCTGGCGCAGAAATATGCGGCCTACAACTCCGAGCTGGTCAGCGTGAGAGCGGGAAGCTATTACGCTTCTTGGGGCAGGGGGCTGGTGCTGGCCGGGATCAGGGACGACCAGCTCTTGCTTGATAGGTGGCTTGAGGGAGGGGATGTTATAGCGAGGTGGGGGCCCCTTGAGGGCGAGTTCCTCTCGGGAACCAAGAGGGAGATATACTACTACAACTTCAGTAAGGACACGGATCACACCCTTAGGGCGGGAAGGCTTTCCCTGGTCGGGATACCTCACCTTGAGCTGACAGGGGCATACGCTCGGATAAACCAACCAACCTATGATAGCACATACAAGCAGGAGTTCAAATCAGGCGGGGTCTCGGTTAATTTCCCGCTGGTCAGCGCATACGGCGAGCTCGTGAGGCGCGAGGGTTTTTATGACGAGTTCTATTACGCGGGGGACAGCACCCCTGACACCAGCACCACAAGCTACTATGCGGCGATATCCTTGGGCCTGCCCAGCTTCAATGTCCTCTTGGAATCAAAGGACTACAACCTTCTTGCCAATGGGTTCAGCAACCCTCCGCCAATAAACAAATACGGAGTGTATCTTTCTGAGAAGCTGGACGAGGCCGGCCACGGGATAACCCTGAGCGCGAACCCCCTGGACGGCTTGACCCTCATCGCGCACCGCTCGCTGTCAACGAGGGTCGCATCAACCCAGAGGGTTGAGGAGAACTATGGCTCCGCCAGCTACAGGAAAACCAGCCTGTTCAGGCTGACCGCGAAGATTGATTACCTGCTGGTTGACTCTGTCCTGCGAGAAGTGTACGGGGACACCCTTGAACCCATGATAGAGAAGCGAACCGAGATGACCCCCGGCGGCGAGCTCGTGGTCTATTTCTTGAAGGAGGCCTCGTTCACCGTGGCATATGACCACAGGGCCAGGACCGACATCTATCATCGTTTCCAGGACACCCTGCTCATCATTGACACCCTGGATTACGCGGACAGAAAGCTGAAATTTGGACTGGCTTGGGCGCCGGTTGGCTCTCTTTGGTGGACTTACTCGGACAGGAAAACCGAGGATAGGTCTTGCATGGGCGCTTGGCGCGCGTGGGAGCTCTTCCTCCATCTCAACCAGAACCTTGACGCGATGGCTTTCTACGGCTCACAGCCGGCCGGGGTTTTATGCTCAGGGGGTATATGCAGGACAGAACCGGCCTTTGACGGGATAAAGCTCTGGCTGATAGGGAGGTTCTAGGGGGTTTGGCCTCCCAAAAATCTCGGCGAAAAGCGCGGTTATTGGTGAGCTCAAGCTTTAAGCTTTACCAGTGATCCTTCTCTACGCGATAACGGACGAGAAGCTGATCCCGCGGGACGGGTTTCTCAGGGTCGTTGAATCCGCGATCCTCGGAGGGGTCAACATCCTGCAGTTGAGGGACAAGACCACGCCGGACCGAGAGCTTCTGCCGCTGGCGAGGGAACTTAAGGCCCTGTGCGATGAGCGGGGGGTTCTTTTCATAGTCAATGACAGGTTGAATGTGGCGGCTGAGCTTGGTGCGGGGCTTCACCTCGGGGACGAGGACGCGCCGGTATCAGTGGCAAGGGAACGCCTGGGGCCGAGCGCGATCATAGGCAGGAGTTGCCATGACAGCGTAGCCCTGGCGATAGAGGCCCAAAAGCAAGGAGCGTCCTATGCCGCTTTCGGCCCCATCTATCCCACACCTACCAAGCCAGGCCAACCCGGAATAGGCACTGAGATAATGCCTGAGGCCAAACAAGCCCTTGACATTCCGGTTGCGGCTATAGGGGGCATAGACGAGACGAATATAAAAGAGGTAGCCGCAAAGAGACCATGGGCAATATGCGTAATAAGAGCAGTTTTCGCGAGGCCAGACCCAGGGGAGGCCGCGGCGAGGCTCAGGCTGGCACTTGACACAGAATGGGGCCAACCACCATAATTTGCCCGAAACCGAAGGAGGTGCGAGATGTTATATTGTATAATGATCCTGGGCGCGGGTCCCACCACGACTCCCGTTGATAACCCGCAATACAAACCCACAGAGAGCGGAGCGGTCTCCGGCGAAGCCACGACCCAGTCAAAGGCGTTCTCGTTTCTGAGGCACAACATACACACGGAGACCGTTGATTGGTTCCACTTCTACCAGGTCCGCAACAACGCCAGGAACCTCGGTGGCTCTGCCTGGCCCGATGCGGCATCACCGTTTGCACTGAACACGCCCCTGGTCTACTGGAACCAGGGAGGGTGGAGCTTCGCGAACACGGGCCTTCCCCTCTATGGCATGTATGGCTCTGACCTCGCGGACATTGACAGGGACGGCGACTACGACATAGTAGGAGCCGATCCGTGGTATAATGTCTATGTATTCTGGATACGCAACGACGGCGGAACCTTCAGCACGGTCAACACCATAATGTATAACGGCGGCTTCCCGAACCATGTGCACTGCGCTGATCTTGACGGCGACGGGGACCAGGATGTCGCGTGGACATGCGAGGAATACGGTTTCTATGTGTCCCTGAACAACGGCTCTGGAAGTTTCACCAACTACAACATATACTCCGGGGTAAGCGCGGAATCGGTCTGGCCAGCTGACCTTGATGGAGACGGGGACATTGACCTCGCGGGCGTAACGCACGCGTGGCTCGGATACACGGCTGGCGTGTGGTGGTTTGAGTATACCGGTGTTCCGGGAAGCTACACGGCTCACTTCATACAGTCCAGGCCAGACCCCCACGGCGTCTGGGCCGGAGATATGGATGGAGACGGGGATAAAGACATCCTGATAGCAACCAATTTCATGAACATGGGAGACGATAACTCGGTCTGGATGTTCAGGAACGACGGTTACAACAGCTTCACGCCCGTATATATCGGATCAATAGCGTGGGGTTCGGACATAAAGGCCGGAGACCTCGATCTGGACGGAGACATGGACATAGTCGCGTCGGGCGGGGGTGCGGACGAGGACATTTTCGGAATCCACGGCGAGCTCGCGGCCTACGAGAACATCGGGGGAAGCTTTACCAAGCAGGTCCTCCAAACTAACGGTTCTTATGGCCTCTGGATAGGGGATTACGACCTGGACGGTTGCCCTGATATATCCGCGATTGATTACCCAGGCTACAACAGCGGCAACTCCATCTTCGTGATATACGAGAACCTGATTCCGGACGCGCAGTGCATGCTCGGCGCGCCGGAACAGTCTGGGCCCACAACATTCAGAGTTATCCCAGGAAAGGGAGGCCTGTTCCTCTCATACAAGTTCCCCGGCAGTGCTGAGTTCTCGGTTCACGACATAACCGGAAGGGAGGTGGCCTCCGGCCACCTGACCGGGGACAGGTTCGTTCCACTCGGCCCTGGCGTCTATGTTGTCAGCGCGACCGTGGGTGAGAAGATCATCCACCAGAAAGGCATAGCGATAAGGTAATCCTTACCATCATGGTAATACCTCCTGAGGCTCCGGCTGGTCCGGAGCCTCTTTGGTTCGCAGTGTTTCAAAATTCCAGATCACCGAAAGGGGGGATGATGTTTCATAATTCAGATCACCGAAAGCCATCCTGTCCTTGTCCTAACCTTGCCTATGCTACGCCTTGTTGGGGTGAAGAGGTTGAGAAGCAGTTCAAGGTTCTTGTATAGCTCAAGCAGGACGGCAAGCTCAGCCTGGGTGTCCAACCTGTCCCTTCCAACAAAGGCCCTTACAACATGGTTGTGCCTCTCCTCAACATGGGCCTGGTCATTGCTTTTGTATGGCCTTGAGGTTATGAACCTTATTCCCCTCCTCCTGGTGTAATCCTCAAGGATGTTGTTCAGGAACTCAGGCCCTCCATCTGTCTGAAAGGTTCTGACCTTCACCGGATACCTTCTCATGCAATGGCTTATGAGCTCCCTGAACCCCTCAGCGCTGAGGCCCAGGGCGGCTGATAGCAGGATCCATCCCTTCCTTATATCAGTTATGGTCAGGGTGTGGATGTAAAGGCCTTGGTGGAATCCCCCTGAGTGTTCGCATGTGTCTGCCTGAAAGTGGCCTGGATCATCATCCCTCTCTGTGGCTATGGCATATGGGATCCTGGCTCTGAGGCCCTTGTGGGACTTGGGGTAAGGCTTTGTCCTTCTCAGGGGTCCTATCACGCTCTCGGCTGACCCCAGGAGCCTGTATGCAGAGGAAGGGGAGAAGCAAAGGAGCTGTTCAATGATCCTGGGTTCATGAGGGACAATCCCCCTCTGTATTAGCTTGTCCATGTTCTCTTTTATGGCCTCCACCAGCATAACCGGAGAGGTCCTCACGGAGTCCTCATCAACTATCTTCCACAGGATGGGTCCTATCTGAGGGTCGTATTTCCTAGGCCTTCCCCTTTTGCCTATGGGCTTTCCCTTTACTGTGTCCCGGAGTTGTTCTGGGTATAGCTTTGCTCTCTTCAACAGCCTGATGAGCGTTTTTCTCCCATGGCCTGTATCCTTCTCAAGTTGATCAAGGATGAGGCTCTTTTCCATCCTGGTCTTGGCCTTACAATACTCTTCTGCCCTTCTCAACACCAGCTCGTATGTGGCTTTTCTTGACATCTTGTTCATGCCTCCATATCTTAATCCCAGAACCCCTCGGTGATCTCATTTTTGAAACACTAGTTCGCGTTTGGGTGATTTTATTTTTGGAGCTGAGTGAGTACTTGATTCTGGAATGCCCCCAGCTTTATTCTTTGGCATAACCTTGAAACGGGAGGTATAAGATGATGTTTATATTGCTATTGTTGGGAGATGGTGGTGTGACCGGGCCGTTTGACCGTGCTATCAAGATGGACAGCAAGGTAACCCCCATGACGACATGGTATACGGTGTCCCTGAACGGCGGCTATGTTGCGGCTGGCTGTGGTTTGAAATATCAGCCCGCCTTTTCCGCCATAAGCGTGACCACCTTGCCGGCTGGCTCCACAGTGAGGAGAGCCCTTCTATACTGGGCAGTCCAGTGCCCACCCCCGGAGCAGGCCGCGTTCGCACAGGGCAACTTCAACGGGAACCCCATAGTCGGGATAAAGGTCGGCACAGATGTTGATCCCTGCTGGGGCCAGGACACCAGCTGGGCATACCGGGCTGATGTCACGCCGTTTGTCACGGGAAACGGGATATACAACCTTAGCGGTTTCTACAATCAGGGCGGCTCCGTCCCCGTGGCAACGGGTGCCTCACTTTTCATCATATATGAGAACCCCATTAGCCCCTATGTCACGATTTGTGTGAACGAGGGCAATATGGATATTCCCATAGGGCCTCTGGGTTACAACATCATCTACGACATAACCGGCTTCGTCGCGCTGGCGCCGGTCACGGCCTCGCTTTCCATAAGCGCCCAGGATGGGCAAATATCTCCGGATGGCCCACTATACTTCAACTCGGTCATGATCAATCCGGATCCGGTCTTTGAGGGCCAGGACCCTCCCATAGGCAATTTCTGGGACACGAAGACCTGGGATGTATCCGCGCTGGTCAGCGACGGCGCTACAACGGCCACGGTCTGGATGACCCACACGGGAAACGGTGATTGCGTCAACTTCATAGCCTCCTGTTTCTCCGTGACCTCCACGGAGCCGGCCAACGAGTCCGTCTATGAGAAAGTGTCCGTGCCGGACAATGTGCTCGGTCTTACCCCCGAGGGTGCTTCAGGCAGGATCAACCTCGTCTCAGGCCTCAGGCAAGATGTCCGGCTCTCGGTCTATGACGCCGGAGGAAGGCTGGTTGATTCACGGAACATGAAGGGCCTTGAGACAGGGGAATACCGGGTTGATTTCTCCGGCCTCGGCCAGGGCGTCTTCATGGTTGCCGCGGAGTCCAGCCTCGGAGCCAGGGCAGGAGTGAGGATGCTGGTGAGGTAGAAGAAAGCCTTTCAACCCATTTCCTGTGCAAAATCTCTTCCCAGGCGGAACCAAAGGTCTCTCCTGCGCTACGCTTGGAGACTTTCAGTTCCGCGAGGAGAGTTTTCCAACCCCGCAAACGGCCGGGAATCCTCCCCGGATAATGATTTTAGGTGTAGGGGCACCCCTTGTGGGTGCCCAGGGACGAGGCCGGCCCCCTCCATACAACCCGCAGGAGGAGAGAGTTTCCGATTCATGCAGGATCTGGGTTACACGAGGAAGTATAATGCTTTTATCTGTCATGCTTGTTGCGTCCCCGGGGGCAATGACTCTTCCACTGCCATATTGTCCTCTGAGATCTGATTCGGCGCTGTTTATCCAGGCTAGAGATGCCTGGAAGACTGGGAACGATTCCATGGCCACTGAGCTCTTTCTCAGGCTGGCAAAGGAATTCCCGAAATCCGAAATGGGCCCGGACGCGCTTTATTACGCGGGGGTCCTGTTTTACAATGAAAGAATGTATCCCTCTGTAATTTCAGCTTTCAGGATGTATGTTGAGCGGTTCCCCGATGGAAAGAGATTAAACGAGGTTCTACACTGGACAGGAATGTGTTACTATGGCATGGAAAGATAGCGGGAAGATTTGAACGCGTTCAGCGAGGAGCTAAAAAGGTTCCCGGATTCGGAATTCAGGGGCGACGCGCTGAGGTTCACGGGAATGTGCTACATCATGCTTGGAGACACGGTAAAGGGGAACGAGCTCCTCAGGAAGGTATCCGGGGAGGTGCAGGAGGTGCTCTGATACTGGTTCAGGAACTAGTCCTCACGCCATAATATATCCGTGAAGGAACGCTATGTTGACCTGTTAACCATACGGGTTAAGGCCGGCGATGGGGGGGATGGCCTCGTGCACTTCAGGCGGGAGAGGTATGTGCCCCGGGGCGGGCCTGATGGCGGAGATGGCGGAGATGGCGGCTCGGTATTCCTGGTTGGCGACGGAAGAAAGTGGAACCTGCTTGATCTGGCCCAGGAGCGGCTTTTCGCGGCAGGCGACGGCGGTCGTGGCAAACCAAAGGGTATGAAGGGGGCAAAAGGAAAACACACCACCATAAGGGTTCCGCTGGGCACTGTTGCCACGGACGAGACCACCGGAGAATTGATAGGCGAGATAACCGCGGATGGCCAGCGCCTCCTTGTCGCAAGGGGAGGCAGGGGCGGCCGTGGAAACGCCAGGTTCGCGACCTCCACGGACAGGGCGCCGCAGAGGGCCGAAAAAGGCACCGATGGCCAGGAGCGCTTTATCAGGCTGGAGCTGAAATCCCTGGGAGATGTTGGCATGGTCGGCCTACCCAACGCGGGCAAGAGCAGTCTTCTGGTGGCTTTGACCAGGTCAAGGGCCGCGGTCGGGGCTTATCCCTTTACCACCAAAAGGCCCAACATAGGAACACTTTACATAGACGAGATAAGAGGGAAGCTCGTTCTGGTTGATATTCCTGGGATCATTGAGGGAGCTTCTCGTGGCCGCGGCATGGGAACCGCGTTTCTCAGGCACATAGAACGCTCAAGGATCATCCTGTTTCTCCTTGACCCTACACAAGGGGATGTTTCAGAACAATACGAGCTTCTCGTTTCCGAACTCATGGCCCACGATCC
>CBFGJU010000299.1:0-1675 GCA_965649155.1 Caldifarciminota bacterium
CAGGCCTCCAAATACACAAGCGATAACCAAGAGCCTCCTGCGCAGAACCGTGTCCCAGAACTCCCTGAGTCCCATCATTATCTCATCTCCTCGTTATGTTGAAGTAAAGGGACCACACCAACGCCACCCCTGCCAGAGCATAATAGAACTCCGTGAAGGTCGGCCAGGGGCTCTTGGGAACTATCACAACATCTCCATCCTGCGGGATCTCCTCGGTTTTCGGCCGTCGCAGGTCAATCCCGATGGTCCTTCCATCCCTTATAACCTTTACCCTCGCGAGATCCGCTCTATCCCTGGTTCCGGCCATAGTGACGGCCTCAATGAAGCCTTCCGATGGCATGAGATATACAGGGCCAGGCCTCTCAACATGTCCGGTGAGGTAGACCTTTGATAAGGGATAAACCTTGACCAGGGGCCTGGCGTAGAAGGATGACAAGGTGTCCTGTATCAACGAGCAAGCCTCACTCTTTTGTAGACCGGCAAGAGAAATAAGGCCGACCATGGGCAGGTATATGCTGGTATCCTCCTCCACGAAAAAGGTGTCGGAAAGATGGGTATCCCTGAAGAACTTGATAGAAAAAGCGTCTCCGGGCTTACAACCGGCTCCAATGAGCAGGCTGAGCGTCAGGCATAATGCCATTTCTCCTCCTTTTTTGCTCCGAGCCACGCAAGTTCAAACAGGGCCTCCCTGAGCAATTCACGCGACTGGCCATTCTCGGCGAAGGATATGATCTCCCTGATCCTTGAGAGTATGTCCTCAGGGTCAAGAAGTGAGGAGTCCTCATTGACCATGAATATCCTACCATCAAGTATCGGGACGGGTTTCTCGTGTGGCCAGAAGAGCTCCTCCAATATCTTCTCGCCAGGCCTCTTGCCCGTTATGACTATCCTTATATCCTTTCCCGGAGTGAGCCCGGACATCCTTATCAGGCTCTCTGCCATCTCGTATATGTTGACCCTCTTGCCCATGTTAAGGACATACAGCCCCTCCTTGGGATGCGCCGCGGCCTCAAGAACCAAGAGCACCGCTTCGTTCACCAGCATGAAATACCTCTCCATGTCCCTGTGCGTCACATGTATGGGTTTTCTTTCCTGTATCCTCTTTTCAAACAGCTCAATGACAGAACCCCTTGAGCCCAAGACATTGCCGAACCTCACGATGGACATCCTGGTTCCGTTGCCCGAGAGGGCCCTGATCGTTATCTCAGCGACGCGCTTCGTCGCGCCCATCACGCTCTCCGGCTCAGCGGCTTTGTCTGTTGATATGTTGACGAATACCTCCGAGTGATGCTCAATCGCTTTGGCCGCTGTCAGATATGTCCCCAGTACATTGTTGATCACTGCCTTATGGGGATAATACTCCATCATGGGGACATGCTTGTATGCGGCCGCGTGAAAGACGAGTTGCGGTCGGTGCTTTTCAAAAACCTCATCCAGATCGGCCTCTGATGTTATATCGCCCAGGAAGGGAACGATATTCAGTCCACGATCCGAGAGCTCCTCGTTTATCCTGAAAAGCGCTGTTTCATCCCTCTCAAAAAGGACTATCCTCTCTGGCCCGAATCCCGCTATGCACTTCGCAAGCTCTGAGCCTATTGAACCTCCGGCTCCGGTAATCATTACTCTATTGCCGTTCACGAAAAGGCCTATGCTCTCTATGTCAACCCTGACCGGC
>CBFGJU010000300.1:0-1674 GCA_965649155.1 Caldifarciminota bacterium
GTTCGGCCAGTGCGAGGAGGTTGAGAAGGAGGTGGAAAACTACCTTCTTCAGGCACGGGACGAGGAATTGTTCCAGGTAACGAAGACCTGAACCCCCGCGGGTTACTTCTTCAGGAGCTCGCGAACCCTTGCCAGGTTGAGGTTATCGGTCTCCACATAGAGACGAAAGGGGCTTTTCGCGGGATAGATCACTGCTTCACTACTGTCCTTGACAGCCTTCCCCTGCCATAGTCCAGCGCGAGGACATAGACTCCCGGGCCAAGCTCAGAGCCAAGCCAGACCGTTCCCTTGCCCTGGCCCTGCCAGAGCTCCTGCACCAGCGCGCCCTGCGAGTTGTAGAGGTAGAGCCTGCCTTCAGAGGGCGCGTGAACATCAATCCTGCAGGCCTGCGAGAAGGCCGAGGGCCACGCGGAAAGCGTCGCTATGGGAAGTCCTGATCCCTCCTTCAGCTCAAGGGGCATGTTGGCTATGATGCTTATGTCGTCTATATATGTGGAGTCATCGGCCGGATCAGAGGACCAGAAACCCCATATCCTGAGGCCGGACAACAGCTTGTCCATTGTGAGCCAGCTGGTTATGTTCCACTGCCGCCAGAGAGCGTCAGGGTAGACCACATCCTCGTAGTAGGTAAAGTCAGAATACATCAGGTCAAAGGCCTGAAGGTATGCTGGTTTGTTGGGCGGGGCCTGCCTGCTCCAGATGGTTATGGATATGATGCTCTCCGCTGGGACCGGCTGGGCGAAGTCCTGCCTTATCCAGTAGTTGCCAGTGTCAGTCGCGCAGTATGTCCCGGAGTGCGGAAAGATGGTGGTTATGACCCAGTGGTTTCCCGCGCCCTGATACCAGGGAGCGAGGGAGCCGGTCTCAAAGCCGGTGTTCTGAAGCAGTTCCTGCGGTGGCGGGAATGCATCGGACTGCACATCGTTAGATGGCGCGGCGAGAACCTGTCCCGTTCCCATGTCAAGGACAAAACCGCCGCTCTGGACGATCTGGGCTTTCAAAATCAGAATCACAAACATTCTTTGCCTCCCTTCTGTAAAATTATAAAGCTTACTCGCAAACAAAATAAAGCCACGGATACCGGGGAGAGCCTTTCCCGGTCTGGTCTTGGCGCGCTGAAATCGGCTCCGGGAGCCAGATTGGTTGATTATGGGCCTAAATCATGGAATCTAAAACCTGGCCTTAAGTTAAACCATTCCGAGGCCATCCGGGTAAAGGATCACATACCGGGTTCGTCCAAGAGAAAAGCCTTATAATCTTCTGGCTTAGTTGCTCGGCATACTTTCCGCGATAGCATCCGCTGGTCTTTCCGGACTGACTCCTGTCATCCTGAAGAGGCAATCGGAGCGTTACCCAGCCTTTCTGGTGAACGCGGTGAAGCTCTCCGCCGGTCTCGTGGTCGTGACCGGCGCGGTGGCAATCCTGGACCCTGGCTGGCTCATGCACATAAGCCCTAGGGCGTGGTTGTTCGGTTTCCTTGGCGCTTTGCTGGGCCCGGTCGCCGCCTGGTTCTTTTACCTCAAGGCCATGCGCGGAATGGATGTATCCCTGGTCTCGCCGGGGGTCAACTCCTACCCGCCGCTCGCGATTTTCGTTGATTTCCTCGTCTATTCAATCGTTCCCAGGCCACTATCCCTGGTCGCGGCCCTGGTCATCCTGGCTGGAATATGGCTA
>CBFGJU010000301.1:0-1671 GCA_965649155.1 Caldifarciminota bacterium
TCTTTTTGATAAAGGCCCTGAGCAACAAGCAATATCAAGCCTCTCCTCAACCGTGTTCATAAAGTGCCCATAATATAACTGACAGACTATAAACGATCTATAAAGAGTTCGTTGTGATCATTGAAGCAATTGAATCTGGCCGGAATATTGCCTTATACTTTTGTTGTGACCACCCTGAATCTGGTCAACAAGGGTCTTGCCGTTCTGAGAACCAGCAATTCCTCTTACGCCGATAGATACATTGGCAAAGTGAGAGAAAAAGACCCCCTTGCCGCGGCCCTATTGGAGGTCTCCCTTATGGGTATGAGGCACAGATGGGGGGATGCCATTAGGAAAGGCACAAGGCTAATATCCAGGGTTTCAGATGATCCTCGCTTGACCATTTTTCTTTTCAGGATAATAGGCATAGACTACAGGATGAGTGGACAAATGGACCTAGCCGAGAATTATTTCCTGAGAGCGCTGGAGTTAGCTGAGCAGGTAGACGATCAGGAGTCCTTGTCGCTTGTAAATCTGCACATCTTCTTCTGTAAACTCTTCAAAGCTGAATACGAAACCCTTTATACCATGGTCAAGAAATTTCGCCAAAGGACCCGGGTAAGCCCATTGATTGATCAACAACTAGTCTGCCTGCTTTCTGTGGTAGAGATAATCCGGGGCCGGATCCACGAGGCTTTGAGGTTACTGAATTCAGAAGAGATGAACTCCAGTGACAGAATCAATGCATCGCTCATCCTGGAAACGAAGGGTCTGGCTATGAGATTGGCCGGGAGGTTGGAAGAATCCAGAAAACTTTACCTGGAAGCTCTTCTAGGCGGCGTTGAAATCTCTTCTGCTTACTCTGCATCTTTCTGTGCCAAGATACTTGAACTAAGCCGGTTCGCCAGAGTTGAACCTCCCCATAGCAGTCTCATAAAGAGGTGCATTTCCCTGGCCAGAAAAGGGTCGTGTGGGGAACAGGCCGCGGCACGAGAGATAGAAGCCCTTCTTATAGAAGATGACACGGAGGCTTGCTCCGCCCTCTTTGAGGCCGCTATAGGATACTCACGCGCCTACCAACCCCTGGAGGCTTTCGTGTCAGGCCTTTTGGCTCTTTACCTGGCCTGGAAAAACCAGGGCACGGAATTCCTCAAAATAGCCAATTTCCTCTCGCCCATGGTGAGTATTTATCCGGGCTTTAGGAATGACCCCATTCTGGGGGATTTTCTGCATAAGATTGAACCTTTGCTCATGGACACGAACAAAACCACTGCCGCAAGGGTTCAGGCCCGGCTCATCGGGAGTCTGCGGGTTTCCGTGGATGGAAAGGAGATCGATCTCTCTGCCTGGCACAATAGGAAAGCTATCAGGATGTTGATCTATTTTCTCCTGACACCTAACCACCGGCTCCCCGGGGATCACCTTTTCTACCTTATTTGGTCTAGGAGAAAATACAGCAAGAAGACCAGACACCTCCTCTACATCAACATAACCCAGATCAGGAAGAAAATCGGGGACTCCAGACTTTTGACCAAGAAACACGACTTCTATCAGCTTGAGGATGTCTGGACTGACCTCGGAGAGATTGAGAACCTGCTCCGGCTCGCGGACGCGACACGCGACCCAGCTGAAAAAGAGGAATACCTTGCGAGGGCCAGGGAGCTGGCCAGGGGCGAGCTCCTTCCCGAATTC
>CBFGJU010000302.1:0-570 GCA_965649155.1 Caldifarciminota bacterium
CACGAGGGAGGTTTTCCCGGATTCG
The DNA here is from genome assembly GCA_965649155.1 of Caldifarciminota bacterium. Classification (GTDB taxonomy): domain Bacteria; phylum Hydrothermota; class Hydrothermia; order JBDRYB01; family JBDRYB01; genus JBDRYB01. Next base: position 26 of record CBFGJU010000302.1, read on the forward strand.
GATCCGCGAGATGTGGGTGACGAACCGGTCCTGATAAGAAGAAGGGCGGGTTGCCCTGTCTTCGTAGGAAAGGACAGGGTCAGGTCCGGACGCGAGGCAATGGCAAAAGGCGCGAGGTTTCTCATCCTGGACGACGGGTTTCAATACTGGGGCCTGGAGAGAGACGCCGAGATACTAGTCTTCTCGGCAAGGGAACTGGAGCGGGGTGTTCACCTTTTGCCCTGGGGAAGGTGGAGGGAACCGCTCTCGGCGGCCAGGAGGGCAGACATAGCTGTAATAAACTACAAGCTTGGGCCCGTCCCAGCTAGTCTTCCAGATATCGGAATAAAAACGGTCGCCATGCGCTACAGGCCGGAGCGCGACCTGATGGGGCAGAGGGTCTTTGGGTTCTGCGGACTCGGGGACAACGGGTCTTTTCGCGAAACGCTGAGGGCTTCGGGGGCAGAGATCGTGGGTTTCAAAGGGTTCCCGGATCACCACCCGTATTCGCGACGGGAGGTTGAGGGGATCATGGCCGAGGCGGAACAGCTTGGGGCAATTGCCGT
>CBFGJU010000302.1:580-1665 GCA_965649155.1 Caldifarciminota bacterium
CAAAAGATATGGTCAGGATACCCGAGGACCTCCAGCACGGGATCAAAGAGCTTGGCATAGTGGTTGAACTTCACCCGGCTGGAGCGTTATCATTTAACCATGATCGGCTTGTTCTTGGTGATCCTTTCCCAGGGTGAGATAAGGGACATCTACAACAATGCAATGGACCTCTTCAACCAGGGCGAATACGAGGCCGCCGAGCGAGAACTGAAAAGGGCCCTGGCGCAGTCTCCGGACTCATCATACCTGCACGAGGCACTGGCAGACCTCTACTATGAGATGGACAACCTGGAGGAATCCCTCTCCGAATACCTGAAAACCCTGGAACTTGACCCGGAGAACTCCAACGCCGCGTTCAGCGCGGCCTACATCTACCAGCAGTGGGAGATGTATGATTCCGCAAGGTATTACTACAGGCTATCAATAAGGATAGAACCCTCTGACCCCGGAGCGCACCTGAACCTGGGCAATGTGCTCTGGGACATAGGAGACCTGAGGGGGGCCAGGGCCGAATACATTGAGGCCGTGAGACTTGAGCCAACATACATCAAGGCGCACTACAACCTGGGCCTTCTCTACAGGCACCTGGGCATGGACACCCTGGCGGAATACCACTATCTTGAGGCGTTGGCCGCGGAACCTGACGAATACGACTCACGGTGGAACCTGGCGCTCCTCTACGAGGACATGGAGAGATACCCGGAGGCCGTGGAGCAATTGGAAAAACTCATGGAGTATTATCCGGACAACCTGAGCGTCATGTATGAGCTGGCCACAGTTAAGGAAAAAACGGGCGAAAAATCGGAGGCGAAGAACCTCTACAAGCAAATAATATCGGTTGATCCCGAATACGGGGAGGCCTACTACAGGATGGCGATTCTCCTGGGAGCCGCGGAGGAATCGGACGAGTGGTCAGGAGAGGGAATCGGGGTCGGCTCTGGCGGAGATCTCCCAGCGTTCTGGGGAATAGGCGGGGCATATGACTCCAGATACTACCAGAGATACGACTACAGGGACACCGTGATAAGAACGGACAGACCCGCGGCCCAGCTCTATGTCTGGTGGGGAAAATACATAGGCACTAC
>CBFGJU010000303.1:0-1653 GCA_965649155.1 Caldifarciminota bacterium
GCTCGACGGAGAAATCAAAACTGCGCTCGCGGGCCCTCACGGCCATATTATCCCTGAGGCCCCTGTCGGATAGCAATCTCTCCATGGCCCCCGCGAGGGCGGCCGGATCGCCCGGCGGCACGAGAAAACCATCGGTTCCATCCCGGATCACCTCCGGAACCCCTCCAACCCTGGTGGCTATGACAGGAAGGCCTGACGCGAGACCCTCAAGTATGGCATAGGGGATTCCCTCGTGGAACGACGGGAGAACCATCGCGAAAGCGGAGGAGAGAACCCGTTTTTTATCCTCGCCTATGACGAAACCGAGAAGCTTTACCCTCTCGGAAAGGCCGCGGGCCAGGGTCGCGGCCTCAAGCCTGGTCCTATCAGGCCCATCGCCAGCGAACCAGAGCCGGCAATTGCCCGCGAGGCTCTCAAAGGCCTCAAGCAGGACGAAAATGCCCTTTGGCTCGTGGAGTCTGCCCATATATAGGAAGACCGGAGGATCTGACGGAACCGAGGGAACGAATTCGGCCGGGTTCACCATGTTCGGGATGCGCCTGAACCTTGTCCTGGGCAGGAATCCCGCCAGGAACCTCTCCTGTTCGGCAGAAAGGGCTATTATCCTGTCAGCGCGTCTCAGGGCCGAAATGACAAAAGGCCTCATTATCCGGTGCCGGGAGAGCCAGTTCTCCGGGTGTCCCCCGTGCATCTCAAATATAACCCCCCGGCGCAGGAGTTTCGCGACAAGAACGAGGGAGCAGTCCCTTAGAAGGCCTTTGAAGTTGAATGTGTTGTTCAGGTGAACCAGGCCGGGCCTCTCCCTCATGATCCTTAAAACAACCCATAAGGGCGAGAGAAAACGGGCCGCGTTTCTCCTTATGAAGTTCTCCGGGGTTGGCCTGCGCTCGCCTCCGCCAACACGGCAATATGATAAGGAAAACTCAGCAGAAAGAGGGGATGATAGCAGTGTCCTTATGTGTGTTGGCTCCCCGGAGACCCCGTGTATGTCCGGCCCCACTATGAGCGCTTTCAGGCGGCCGTTGCCCTTTCCAACTGCTGGAGTTCCCATGTCTTCCCGTATATCCCACCGAGTCTCAGGAGCTCCTCGTGGGTCCCCTTCTCCACGATCCTCCCGTCATCAAGGACAACGATCAGATCCGCATCAGCAACAGCCGAGAGCCTGTGGGAGATCACCAGGCCTGTCCTTCCCGGCAAGAAAGCCTTGAGGTTGGCGAGTATCCTTTCCTCGGTCTCAAAATCAACAGCGGAAAGGGTGTCATCCAGGATGAGTATGCGCGGGTCCTTTATGAGAGCCCTGGCGAGGGCAACGCGCTGGCGCTGGCCGCCGGAGAGGGTCACCCCCCTCTCGCCGACAATGGTATCAAGGCCCTGGGGCATATCCTGTATCTCGCGCCATATGTCCGCGGCCTTTGCCGCGGCTACGATATCATCCTCAGGCGCGTCCGGATTGAAGAAGGCTATGTTCTCCCTGATGGTCGCTGAGAAAAGGAACGCCTCCTGCGGAACGAAACCTATCGCGCGGCGAAGGGCCTCAAGGGACCACCCCCTGACATCAATCCCGTCAACGAGCACCGTCCCAGCAGGGGGATCAAAGAGCCTCGGCAAGAGGGAAACCAGGGTTGTCTTGCCGGAACCGGTCCTGCCAACTAT
>CBFGJU010000304.1:0-1652 GCA_965649155.1 Caldifarciminota bacterium
GTCGGGCAAAAGCGAGAACCGCCGCGGCTATCGCCAGTGTTCTGGCGGCAAGGATGAGCCACTCGGTTATCCTTTGCCATCTTTTTCCCTCTGCCCTGGCCTCTGCCAGGAGTTCAACCCAGGGGAAGGGCCTTCTCTTTTGCCACAGGATTGATATGAGGTGTATTATCACCGGGAGTGCCGCCAGAGGCAGGAACCACAGAGCGGCGGGATTGTTTAGAAACATGGTTCCTCGCTGATCGTCCTTGGTTGCCCGAGAAAACCATTGATCAGTAACGGGGAACGAGCAACAGGCTTCACGGCAATCTCGCTCTTTTTGAGAAGAAAGCGGATAGGGCCCTTGATAGGGGGGTATCAGTGCCCAGACCGTGATACTCCGCGCCCGCGTCGGTCAGGCCGGCCTCCATGGCTGTTTTCCAGGTGTCAAATGCCCTGGTGTAGGAATCCGCCCCCGCGGATGGGTGAAACCGAACCCGTTGGCCCGTCTCCATGTCCTGATAAAGTCCTGGCCTCTCCGGCGGTTGGGTCTCTTCTCTCGCCAAAACATGGAAGACCATCAGGTGGTGTTTCCTGAAGCGGAATGCCCTCGCGCCCCTCACAACCTCGTCCGGCGAGGCCATGAGGTCTGATATGAGTATAACCAGGCCCCTCTTTTTGGCGAGGCCAGCGAGCTCCAGGAATGCCCTCCTGGGCGAGGTTTTTCCCGATGGCGACAGGTTCGCCAGCCTTGCCAGGAGCGCGTCAAGGTGAACCCTGCCTGTCCTGGGCGGCAGGGTTTCCCCTATGCCATCGGAGAAGGGGACGAGTCCCACAGCGTCGTTTTGCAGGTGGAGGAGATAAGCCAGCGCGCCAGCGAGGGATGCGGCGTATTCCATCTTGTTCCCGTATGCCATTGACCCTGATGTGTCCACCATCAGGTATGCCCTAAGGTTCGTCTCCTCCTCAAAGACCTTGGTGTAGAGCCTGCCAGTTCTTGCCAGAGCTTTCCAGTCAAGCCACCTGAGGTCGTCTCCGGGCGTGTATGCCCTGTGCTCGGAGAATTCCGCTGAGAACCCGTGATAGGGGCTTTTGTGCGCGCCAACCGCGCCGCGGACCCTGAGCTTGAAATTCTTTATTCTTAGAAGCTCGGAGGGGTCAATAAGGGAGGGCATGATCAAACATTCTGAAGCGAATCTTTCGGCATTTGCGAGAGACGGGGAGGCCGCTGGGCCATCACTTCAACCCCTTGATTATCTTCCTTATCTCCTTCGCCTCGTCCTTTTTCCCCTGGGATTCGTAGGCCGACGCGGCGGCCTCAAGGTATGCTTTCGCGTCCTGGGGCTTATCCTTCTTTATGTAGCTGAAGCCGATGAACTTCAGCGCGTCCGCGGAGAACTTCCCGCCAGGATATTGCTTGGTGTAACCCGTCAGTGTTGAGATCGCGCCGTCATAGAGCTCAAGTTGATACAGACACGCTCCGAGAAGAAACAGGGCTGTTTCCTTGTTCTCATAGGCAGGAAACTGGCCCAGAAGGTGCTCAAAAGCGTCCTTCGCGCCCTTCGCGTCCCCCTTCATGTAGTAGAAATACCCCGCGGAATAAAGGGCGTCCGGCGCCTTGGACGAGGTCGGGTTTTTCTTCGCGAACTCGTAAAGTGCTTTTGCCGCGGCCAGGG
>CBFGJU010000305.1:0-1613 GCA_965649155.1 Caldifarciminota bacterium
CAGTAATCATGATTATTCGTTGGTGGCAGAAAAGTCGGAATAAATGAGGCATACGGTTCATTTTGGCCTCGTGTAGACGAACACGCTGTCTTTGCCCGACACAATCGTCTTTCCCTGCCAGCCCAGCGCGGCCATTTCCTCCGCGCTGAAAAGCCTGGCATCCTTCCCACCAATCTTCGTGAAAACAACCGCGTCCATATGCACCTTCTCCTGGAAAGCCGACGCGCCCTCTGCAGTGGTGGGGAAGGAAACCGCGACATCCTCCGGCCTGCGGAGGATGTGAGCAACAATTGAAGAGCCGGACATGCCTATGGTTTTCGGGCCCGGTGGCAGTTGGTCTGCAAGGAGACGCTCCAGCCTTTCCGAACTGTCCGCGAACGACCTGACTTCAAGAACACCATCCACTGTTCCTGGTATCCCCATGGCCAACCAAGCGATCAACGCGAGAACAAAGAGGATCTTTCTGATGGGTTCCCTGGTCCATATGAGGATGAAGCTGAACCCGACCACGACAAAGGGAAACAGAACCCGGACGAGGCGGCCGTGGGTGGGAAAGTATAAGACGAAAACAGCTGGGATGATCAAGGCCACGAAGGCAAGGGCGAGCCTCTGCCAGCGTTCCCTCACAACGACGGGAGCCGCGATCAGGACCGAAATCACCGCTATGTTAAGCAGGTTAAGATACCACAGGCCAGCCTGCCACATCTCCACGATAGAGCGGATGGGTTTTCTCAGAAGAATATCATGGAACATAACACCGGGCGAGAGCGAGGGGAAATCATTCAGGTTGACTATGTCCGTGTAGGGATTGGATGGAAAAAGGCCAGTATGTTTGAAAAGCGAGAGGTTGTTGATTATGGAAATAACATCCCTGAAACCCGGCCAGAACGAGTAGTAGACGGAGGAAGCCGCGAAACACGCGGCCACAAGTATAACAGCGAAAACGATCAAGCTTGAAACCCTCGCGCCCTGTTCATATAGGATCGCCAGAAGAAGAGGGAGCAGGAATATGGTGCTTTCCCTGGTGATATAGGCCATGAACAGGGCAATGGCCGAACCCATTATCCAGAGGCCCGATCGTCCTGAGCCGGGAAGCCCTGCAACGAAAAGTGCCAGCACAGACCAGAATACAACCGCGATCTCAGCGAGGCCGGTGAAGGCGTAGATGAGGGTCATCGGGGAAAGCATAAAGAAGATGGAACCAAATAGGCCGGCCAGGGGGGTTGAGCGGGGCATAATCGTGAAATAAATAAGTATGGCAGTAAGTATGATCAGCAAAGTATCAAGGAGCCAGGGAGAATAAGGGCCAGTGCCGGTGAGCCACATGAATCCCGCGAGCAAGAGAGGGTAGCCGGGCATGTGCAGGTCGGGGTGAGGCACACCCATGAACCAGGCCGGTGTAACGGAACACAGGGAGGTCACCATGCCACGGCCAGCAAGCAGGTTCCTGGCCACGCTGAAGTATGATATCTGATCCCAACCGGCTGGCATCCTGGGGGCCAGGATAAACCAGAGAAACCCCATTACCAGGCCCAACAGTATGAGGATACCAATGTGCCAGAGAACGATCCTGCGCATCTGAGCGGGGATATTATAAACAGGATCGGGTTCTA
>CBFGJU010000306.1:0-1611 GCA_965649155.1 Caldifarciminota bacterium
GTAAGATTTCCTTCTCCGTAAGGAGTTGCTTGCCTGAAACCAGTTATTTTGTAAATCAAGTTTATGCCTTCAAGGATGGCCTTGTAATAAATAAAACCAAGCAAACCTACAATCAGGCCTGAGATCGGGATACCAATCAAGAAAGGCATCATCTGCTTCAGCCAGTTCCCTATTCTCGCTAACAGCATCTTAAAAATCCAGTTATACTCTCATATATTCTTCGTGATGCCCCGCGGTTTCTTTCAACGAAAGCCCTCGCTTTCCTGCCCATCTCAGCCTTTGCGTTACCATCTCCAAGGAGCCTCTTTGCCGTGACCCAGATCTCATCAGGGCCTCGCACCATTACGCCTCCCCCCTCCGAGATAAGGTCAAAAACCTCGGAGGTCTGATTTTCATAGTGAGGGCCGAAGATGACCGGAACCCCCAGCGCGGCTGGTTCAAGTATGTTGTGTCCGCCGTATGGCGCGAGGGTCCCGCCTACAAATGCAACATCAGAGACCGAGTATAGGGCCTTGAGCTCGCCAAGGGTGTCAAGGATGAGAACCCCGCCGTTCCCCTGGCCTGTTCTCAGTCTGAACCGAAGACTCCTCCTGCTCAGTTCGCGAAGGAGCCTTCCCAACCTGTTCCTGTGCCTTGGTGCGATGGCGATCTGGAATCCGTCCAGTTTTGCCGCGGCTTCCGCTATTGCCCTGAACTCTCTGGAACGCACTGAACCGAAGACGATCAGGGGTTGGCTGTCAGAGAAACCGAAATCCTCGCGCCGGGCGTTCGCGCTGTTAGCGAGGCCGTCAAACTTCAAACCTCCCAGGTAGACAACCCTGTCTCGCGGCGCGCCCAGGTCAACGATTTTTTTCGCCTCTTCCTCGTCCTTCGGGTATATCTCCCTGAAAGCGGAGAGCATCTCCGAGAGAAGCCCCCTCGCGGCCAACCACCTCCTGGTTCCCCTGTTGACCCTGGCGTTGGCCAGGAAGGCGGGCACGCCCATTCTTTTCGCGGCAATCAAAAGGTTGGGCCAAAGCTCGGATTCGGCTATTATGAGGGCTTTTGCCCCTGATAGCCCCTCCTGGACGAGCCGTGGATTATCCCAGAAACGAAATCCGAAAAACTCTCCCGTGGCCTGAACGCCGGCAGCTGTTCCGGATGTGAACGCGACAGAAATGTCCCTGGCAAAGAGCCTGGCCAGAGGCATGAGCGCGTTCACCTCGCCCACGGAAGCCCCGTGAAGCCATATATATGACCCTTCCGGAAAACGCTTCGGCATTCCCGGCAGGAACCTGCTCGCGAGCCTGTATATTTGGTAAGAGACTATCTCAGTTTCTCCTCCACTGATCTTATTTTGCCATCCGCGGAGAGGGGCTTGTCCCTTCTGTCATCTATCTTTATGGTGGTCACGACCCTCAGAGCTCCCATTCTGAAAGGGATAGCGTGGAGTTCCTTCGCTATTTCAAGGAGCTCGTCAAGGGAGCCTTCCACCACCGTGCCCATTGGCCCCAGTTGGTGTTTTGCCCCTATCTCCCTGAGCTTTTTTACCATTTCCGCAACATATTCCGAGACCGATGGCGATCCCGTTCCCAATGGCACTACGCTTATTTCCATGAGCGGCATGTCAGA
>CBFGJU010000307.1:0-1604 GCA_965649155.1 Caldifarciminota bacterium
GGGGAGGGGTTGACTCGCGAAAAGCATTGCTAAAAACATATTCAACCTCCCTTTCTCCTATAATCTTAAAGCTGGCCCCATGCCGGGTTCAAGCGCGGGACAGGGGCTTTGGGATGACTGCTGGCGCGAATCCGCGCCGGGGCGGGATAATCTGGCCTTGAGGAAGAACCTGCCTTTCACACTCACCCTTGCCTGCGCGGCGACCTTCGCGTGCGCGCTCTCAGTGATGGGTTGCCTCCGCTACCGGGCCGGAAACGCGGGCTTCTACGACCTCGGCATAATGGAGCAGATAGCGTGGAACATCGCTTTCCGGTTTGACCCTTCGTTCCTCCTGAAGGGCCACTTGCGCCCCGTTTTCCTCCTGATCGCCCCGATATACCGCGCGTTTCCTTTTGCCGAGACTCTTCTCGTGATCGGTTCGCTGGCCGTCGCGGCCGCGGGCCCCGTCTTCTATTTCCTGGGCAAAAGAACCCTCGGCCCATGGGCAGGGTTTTTCCTCGCGCTTTTCTATTTTCTTCACCCCGGCACATGGTATCTCGCGCTGTTTGACTTTCACCCAGATGCTTTCTTTCCCTTGTTCGCCGGCCTGGCAATCCTTTTTCTTGAGAATAAAAGGCCCTGGCTTTTCCTGGCTCTTGCCATAAGCATTCTGTTTCTCAAGGAGACCCTTGCTTTGCCCCTGGTGATCCTCGGAGCCGTTGCTTTTCTGAAGGGTTTCAAGAAGCAGGGCGTAATCCTCTCGCCTGTTGCCATAGCCTGGTTCCTGGCGGCCAGCTTCTATCTCGTGCCAATGTTCAACCCGGCCGGCCCATATACCAGGTTCTTCGGCCCCCCGTCCCTCAGCTGGGCAAAGGCCCTCTACTGGCTCTTTTTGCTCCTTCCCCTGGGCTTTTTCCCGGCCCTGAGGCCCCTTGAGCTCCTGCCCGGCCTTGTTCACTCGGGCCTTATTGTATTCGCCGTTTTCCCCGGCTACTATCAGATTGAATCCCAGTATGCGGCGCAGTTTCTCCCCTTTGGCCTCTGGGCTTTGCTGGCCTTCATGTCCAGGATCAACTGGAAAAAGGTGGCCCCCCTTGTCATAGGGTTTTCCTTCCTGGGACACGCGCTTTTCGCGCCGACTCCATTCGGGATTCCGTTCTACAGGCCAGATAGGCCCTTCAACCTCTGGATATATCAGATCACCGCGCGGGACAGGGCTGTTGCGAGAGCAATATCCGAGCATGTCCCTCCGGATGTTCCCCTATCCGCGCAGATAAACCTGATAACCGGAGGCGTCCCGCGCAGGGCACAACTCTGGCCGTTTCCTGAAAGACTTGATGAGGCCCAGTATGTCCTCCTGGATACCGCGACCGGGAGGTGGGTTGGCATGAACAGGGACGAGGAGGGATACAGGGCCTGGGCCAGCAAGGTTCTGAATGACCCCGGATGGGAAATATCTTATCAGGATGGGGAGGGGCTTTTTGTTCTTAGAAAAACCGATTGAGTGTGGACAATGAGCCTTTCCCGGTTTGGCTTTGACACGCTGAGATCACCACCGGGATCCGGGTTGATTGCAAGACCCCCGCGGGGGATACACAGACCCTCCGCTACCTGCTTGTTTTATC
>CBFGJU010000308.1:0-1600 GCA_965649155.1 Caldifarciminota bacterium
GCGTCCGTGTTCTCTGGCGCGGCAATCAGAACGGCTCTGCCCGCGCCGAGGTATTCGTATGCCTTTACGGTTGAGACCTCCGGCCCCTCGTCCGGCCCAACCAGGGCCCAGAGCAGGTTGTGCTCCTGCATGAGCCTGCAGGATTTCCCGTGGGCGGTGTAAGGGATGTGCTTGAAAACATCGGAAAGTCCCCTCGCGCCGATCATATCCTCAACCGGATAAGAACCCGTTCCAACCCATGTGAGGGTAAAACTGATGTCCGGTCTCCTCTTTCTCAACAGGCCTAGCCCCTCCAGGAACCGAGAGGGGTCTGTCTTCCTGAAAAAGGAGCCGGCGTAGAGGATCCTCAGGGTCTCATTATCCGGTGGGGCGATGTCGGAGAAATCCTCAGGATCGTAGCCGTGGTGTATGACATGGGGATTGATCCCGAAGGTCTTCCTAAGCGTGTCTGCCATGGCCTCGTTTATGGCTACAACCGCGGCCGCGCTGGAAAGGACCCTCTCCTCTGCCCTGGCGTTCCAGGACTCGTGGAACCTGGTGGGATAGACCCTGTAGACATTGCCGTGCCAGAGGTCCCGGTAGTCAAGAACCAGCGGAAGACCGGTCTTCTCCGAGAGCTTTCGGCCCAGGATGAGCGAGCTGTATGGCGGAGATGTCGCGAGGATCGCGGAGGGTTTATCCCTCTTAATTATATCAAGCGCTCGCTTGAACCCACGAGCTATCCATAGTCTCCTGGTGTCGGGGAATGAGAACCAGTTCGCGAGGGACGCTCCGAGAGCCTTTGACTTTGGATGTGGTTTTCCCGCGGTCAAGGAGTATGGCTCAGGAACGCCAACCCGTTCAATCCGAACATCCTCCGGAAGTTCATCAAGCAGGGTCTGGTCTTCCGCGAGGAAACGGAACCCTCCGGCGCAAAGAACAACGGGGTTCCAGCCGTGTGCGGGAAGGTATCTCGCAAACTTGACTGCCCTCATCACCCCGGATAGCCCGCACGGGGGGAAATAGTAGGAAATGTAAAGAAGCGTTCTCAGATCGGGAATTATAAATTGGGTGAGCCAGTAGTTGCAAAGATAACCCGGCATGGCGTTATAATTTGTGTCTTAACAAAACCTTTACGGAGGTAAAGATGAGAAAGGCTATAGCAGGACTGGCAATGGCGGCTGGCATTGCCCTGGCAACCGAAGCGAGAGTTGACGGAATGGGAGGCATATACGGCTACATGCTGGATGACGAGTCCGCGGTGATACTCCAGAACCCCGCGTGGGCATACAACTTCACCGGCGTGTCCGTGCTGGAGCTCAACACGCAGAGCATCCTGAATGCTGGCGGTGCCTATGGCGGAATCCTTTTCAACATGGGTTCTTTTGCAACTGGCCTCTACCTGAACAACCCCATATACGAATACCCGACCCTGGACACCATGGAATACTTCAGGGAGGCCCATGGCTTCACCTTCGCGCTCGGCTCTACGGGCGAGGGCATGAAGTGGGGCATGAGGCTTGGCCTCGCCATGGACCAGGAAGGCGACACCGGATACACCATCAAGGGAACACAGGTGAAATTCGCACCTGGCGTCATACTCCCTATGGGAGACGCCCTC
>CBFGJU010000309.1:0-9429 GCA_965649155.1 Caldifarciminota bacterium
TATCGTTCACTTGGACTATGGCATCGGGAAATACTCCGGCCTGGAGACGGTGAAGGTTGGAGGCGGACTATATGAGTGCGTGGTGGTTCAATACGCTGATGGGAGATTGCTCGTTCCCTCGCAGGACCTCTCTCGCCTCTCAAGGTATGTCGGTCCGGAGGGCTTCTCGCCGCCCCTTTCCCAGCTCTCAAGGCCTACTGCCTGGCTGAGAAAACGAACCAAAGCGGCCGCTGACGCGGCGAGGATTGCCAGGGAGCTGGTCTTCACGGCCGCTCTGAGAAGATCCCGAAAAGGCCACGCTTTTGCTCCGGACACCCCGGAACAGCGGGAGCTGGAAATGGCTTTCCCGTTTCCGGAGACCCCTGACCAGCAAAAGGCCATAGAGGATGTCAAGTCTGACATGGAATCCCCGGAGGTGATGGAGCGCCTGGTCGCTGGTGAGGTCGGGTTCGGCAAGACCGAGGTCGCGCTCAGGGCCGCTTTCAAGGCAGTCATGGACGGCAAGCAGGTCGCGATCCTCGTTCCGACAACCCTCCTGGCCCTTCAGCACACCAGGACATTCCGGGAGAGGCTGTCAAGGTTCCCCGTCAGGGTTGAGATGGTATCAAGGCTCGTTCCTCCGGGGAGGATAAAAGCTATACTGGATGACCTCAAAAAAGGACGAGTTGACATAATAATAGGGACTCACAGGCTCCTGGCAAGGGATGTAAGTTTCCGGGACCTGGGCCTCCTGGTTATTGACGAGGAGCACAGGTTCGGGGTCAGGCAAAAGGAGCGCCTGAAACGCTTGAAGCTGACGGTTGACACCCTGCTGATGACCGCTACCCCCATCCCGAGAACCCTTTCCATGGCCCTGGGCGAGATCCTTGATATGTCTGTCATTGACACTCCTCCCATAGGCAGACAGGAAACCGAGACCTGGGTCGGTGAGTTTTCCGAGCGGATAGTCCGAGCCGCGATAAACCGGGAGCTCAACCGGGGCGGTCAGGTCTTCTACATACGGAACAGGATAGAGGGAATACCCGAAACCGAGCGAATGCTCCGGCGAATGTTTCCCGAAGCGCGCGTGAGGGCGGTCCACGGCAGGCGCCCCGCGAGGGAGATAGAGTCCGCGTTTCTGGATTTCTACGAGGGAGAGATAGACATATTGCTCTCAACGGCAATAGTTGAGTCCGGAATTGACTTTCCCAGGGCGAACACCCTTATAGTGGAGCAGGCCGAACTCTTTGGTCTCTCGGAACTGCACCAGCTCAGAGGTCGGGTCGGCAGAGGAACAGCCCGCGCAAGGGCATATTTTTTCACGACAAAGGAACCGCGCGCTGGGACAAGGGCAAAGAGGAGACTGGAGGCCCTTGCGAGATACCATCACATAGGCTCAGGCATGAAGATAGCCCTGGCAGACCTCGCGATAAGGGGAGGGGGCGATCTGCTCGGAGTCGCTCAGCACGGGCACGCTAGGGGCGTTGGATACAGCCTTTACTTCAGCTTGATAGGCGAGGCAGTGGAACGACTCACGGGCAAGGAAACGAGGCCACCTGCCGGGCTGGAGCTCGCCGCGCCAGCCTTCCTCCCCGAGGCATACCTCCCTGATCCCATGCTAAGAATGGCCTACTACACGAGGCTTTCCGAGGCCAGATTGATCCAGGAAATAGACGAGACCGAGGACGAGATGAGGGACAGGTTCGGGCCATTGCCCCGTGAGGCCGCGAATCTTCTTGATGGCCACAGGATAAGGATCTGGGCCTCGGATAGAGGCTACGACAGGGTCGTGTATTCTCCGGACACTGTCAAATTATGGAAACGCGGCTCAGAGGAAACATGGCTCGCGGACGAGATATTGAAGGAACTGCTTTAGGGTTGTTCGCGACGGTTCCCCGCCGGATTGCCGGCCTTCCCATTTAGACAGGGCGCCCCTACAATAATCACCGGATCGCGAGCTTGCCGGATTGGTTACGGGTTATCCAGAGGTAGACCCCTGTCTCAAGGCTTATCTTGTTCTGGCCCTTTTGAAGCTCTCCGGAGTAGGCAAGCCTGCCATCGGCCTTGTATATCTTTATTGCCACATCCTCAGGAGAGATAAACAGCACACCGCCGGGGAGGGGAGAGCAGGTTATCCAGGGTTTTGATCCGTTGGGGTAAATCTCATTTACATCTTGGGATGGGCAAACATCCGTTATACTCGGTGTTGGTATCCTGACTGTCGGGCTTGGGGATGATGTGCTAGGTGAACAATCTGCTCCAACAGAGGGCGAAGATGTGGTCAGCGAGGGCGTCCCGACGGTTGGCGAGCAGTCCTGAAGACAGCCCGGATAACTTCCGTCAGAACCCATCTTGAGGACGAGGTCATCACCGCCAGCGCCGAAACTAAGTGTCGATCCCGCGACAGCATAGCCCCCGTCCGAGCTCTGGGTTATGGACCAGACATAGTCATCGTCCGTCCCCCCGAATGTCCTTGCCCAGCTCAGAGAGCCATCCAAGGCAAGCTTTAGAACGAGGAAGTCAGAACTGCCAGCGCCGAAGCTCCATGTGTATCCCGCGACAGCATAGCCTCCGTCCGCGGTCTGGGTTATGGAGTAGGCATAATCATAGCCCGCACCCCCGAATGTCCTGGCCGCGCCGAGAGAGCCATTCGGGGCCAGCTTGAGCACGAGGAAGTCATAACCGCCAGCGCCGAAACTATATGTGCTTCCCGCGACCGCATAGCCTCCATCCGCGGTCTGCGTTATGGAGTAGGCCCATTCACTGCTCGTGCCCCCGAATGTCCTTGCCCAGCTTAGGGAACCATCCGAGGCCAGCTTGAGCACGAGTAAATCCTCATAGCCAGCGCCGAAGCTATTTGTGCTTCCCGCAACCACATAGCCTCCGTCCGTGGTCTGGGTTATGGAGTAGGCCTTGTCCCAGCTCGTTCCACCGAATGTCCTTGCCCAGCTAAGACTTCCATCCGAGGCCAGCTTGAGGACGAGGAAGTCATAACCACCAGCGCCGAAGCTCCATGTGTATCCCGCGACAGCATAGCCCCCGTCCGAGGTGTGGGTTATGGACCAGGCATAGTCATCGTCCGTTCCACCGAATGTCCTTGCCCAGCTAAGACTTCCATCCGAGGCCAGCTTGAGAACGAGGAAGTCAGAACTGCCAGCGCCGAAGCTACTTGTGTATCCCGCGACCACATAGCCTCCATCTGTGGTCTGGGTTATGGAGTAAGCCACATCCCAGCCCGTTCCCCCGAATGTCCTGGCCCCGCTCAGAGACCCATCCGAGGCCAGCTTGAGAACGAGGAAGTCAGAACTGCCAGCGCCGAAGCTCCATGTGTATCCCGCGACAGCATAGCCTCCGTCCGAGGTCTGGGTTATGGAGTAGAACTCATCATAGTCCGTTCCGCCATAGGTTTTCGCGAACAGGTTCTGCGAAAACAACAGGGTTATGAGAAGGTTTGTCATCACATTACCTCCGTTAGGGTGATATGATACACAACGGCGGAGGGCCGGATCAAAGGTTTCGCTCCAGCGCGAAATCCGTTATTGCCAAAGCCTCTGCCCTGGCAAGGGAGGCCGCGTGATCCCCTGTTTTGGCGAAAAGTTTGGCATAAGCCCTCTGAATACGGGCCTCCTTTTCCCGATATGGCAGGGCATCAAAGGCCCTGATTATCTCCTGGGTGGTGTTGAGCGCGGAGCGCGACACATAGCCCTTCGGATAGACGAGCCTCCCGCGCCTCAGGACTGCCTTGAGTATGGCTATGGGGCACCTGGGCTTGACCTTGCTCGTGGCATAGGTGAACTCAAGAACCCTTATTGCCTCCGCGACCGTGTCCTGGCCGTATATCCTGAAGAGATACTCCATGTCTTCTTTTGGAATCGCAAAGGCCCTCCTGGTCACCAGGCCGGGAACCGGAGCGAGGCGCCTTCGCCTGCCTCTGGTGGCTCTCAGGAGGAATCCCTCGGCCACGAGGTCTTTTATTGCCCGCTGGATGCTCCTGGGGGAGTATCCGGTTGCCTCGGCCAGTTGGCGGTTCGTTGGGTTCTTCATCCGGGCGACCGCCCAGAAAACCATCCCGTTTCTCCTTCCGAGCGCTCTCAAGAATTTTTCCTGTTCCATCCAAAGGCAATAGTGTCGCCCGCGGAACATGTCTCTAGAAGCTTCTAGAAATATATAAAAGCTACATGTTCCTGAGCGCCAAAGTGGCAGTGTTCCAGAGAACACAGGTGTCCCTTATGACCTTTCCCCACATCGCGTCCTTGAAGCACACCATCTAGCGGGTGTAAGCTTTGCCCATGCTAACCATATTCGTTTTTCTCTCGGCAATACCCTACCCCAGCAATCCGAACTGGGAATCCGTCTCAGGTTATGTTTCCACAGGCGGTGGACACGCTGATCTTAACAGGGATGGCATAACCGATTTCGTGGTCGCTGAGGGCAACGACATGCAGGCCGCGCCCAATCACGCCTACTACGGAAACGGAACGAGCTTCTCGGTCAACCCATCCTGGTCATCAACGGACTCGCGCTACTCCGGCCATCTGGCCCTTGGGGATGTTAACGGCGACGGCCACCCTGATCTCGCTGTCTCGGATTACATAAGATCAGGCTGGGGGTGGACGGTCTCTGTCCTATACATGAACACGGGCACGGGCCTTGGCGCAACACCTTCCTGGACAGCTGATTCCGCTCATTCATTCGCTTGCGCGTTCGGGGATGTGAACGGCGATGGCAGGCCGGAGCTGGCTTTTGCTTGCGGAGAGGCATACAACGGCTTTGACGAGAAGGCCATGATATACCTGAACAACGGCACTGGCTATTCATCCCCTCCGTGGTGGCAATCCAACGATGCCTACACGGCCTACGATGTGACATTCGGGGATGTGAACCGGGACGGCTGGCTGGACATGGTCATCGCTGGGAATTACATGCCGGTTTGCCTGTTTCTCAACAAGCGCGGCTACTATGGCACGACGCCGGACTGGGAATCCGCCGAGGACTACGAGGTGATCCAGTGCGCCTTGGGGGATGTTAACGGGGACGGCTGGCTTGACCTGGCCATAGCCGAGAACGGCCAACTGCTTGGCAGGAGCAGGGTCTGGGTGTTCATGAACCAGGCCGGGACATTTGAAAACACCCCATCATGGAACTCCCAGGATTCCAGGAGCTACTACTCCACCGTGGCTTTCGGGGATCCGGACGCGGACGGGGATCTTGACCTCGCCGCAGGCGGATGGTGGGAGCCAGCTGTCATATTTGAGAACATGGGCGGCACCCTGCAGAGGCCCCCAGCGTGGAGCTGGTTCAGGTCCGGCCTGGTCAACGAGAAGATAACCTTTGGCGAGGTTGATAACCGCGGCCTCGTGACACTAACGGATACCTTCACCATGAGCGGCAGGGGAAATGTCATCCAACTCCCGAAGATGCCGTTCCACGAGCTCGTTTCCCTGAAGATAAACGGCGCGGATGTCCCGGTCTCTGAACTTTATGCCGCGCCCGAGGAGGGTTTTGTCTGCTTTGACACCTCTTACACGACCACGGGTTCAAATACCATAATAGTGACCTACAAATACTCCACATCCCAGGACCTGACAATAACCAACTGGGAGGATGGCATGGGAAACTACCTCTTTCTGAACAACAGCTCAGCAACAGCGGAGCTCCCCTCGCACCATGAGGGCATCAGGGTTTTCCCCAACCCGTTCGTATCCGAGGCTCTCGTCTCCGGGATAGCCGGAGAGACAGAGCTCTATGACGCCTCAGGCAGGCTCATCGGCAGGGTCAAGGATGGGAGCTTTGGCGCGGATCTCCTGCCAGGGGTGTATTTCATCGGCTCAGGCCCCCAGAGGGTTAAGGTGGTGAAGGCTCGTTAACAAACGCGAAGGATTCGTAAATTGCCCATTATCCCTAATCCTGCTAAGCCTTTGTTAATTCCCCGCCCTTGATCCCCTAACGCCCCTCGCTTTATCCTTTCTGAGCTCTGGCAAAGACAATATTCGTCCTTGAGGATGAGCCGGACATAAACCGGCTCGTTCGGGACGCGCTTGAATCCGCAGGGTTCAGGACGCAGGGCTTTTTGCGCGCGGACGAGCTCCTGTTCGTCATGCAGAGAAAGCTCCCTGACCTCATAATCCTTGACCTCATGCTCCCTGATGGCGATGGCATGGAGGTCGCGAGGAGCCTGAAGTCATCGGAGCGAACAAGCGGCATTCCCCTGGTCATAATCACCGCGAGGACAGACGAGGCAGACACGGTTTTAGGCCTTGAGCTCGGGGCCGAGGATTACATAAAAAAGCCATTCTCGGTCCGGGAGATGGTCGCGAGGGTAAAAAGGCTATTCAGGGAAAAAGAGGCGCCGGCTCCGCAGGAGATCGTATTCGGGCCCGTGAGGGTTATTCCGGATTCAAATCAAGCTTATGTTAATGATAAATCTCTGAGTCTTACTCCCGCTGAATTCATCATACTTCTTGAACTGGTAAAGGCAGGTGGAAGAACCGTGAGGCGAACCGCGCTTCTCTCGGCCATCGGATCAACCGGCACCCCGAGGACAATAGATGTCCACATAAGGTCAATAAGGAAGAAGCTCAATGAGTCAGGAGAACTCCTTGAAACCGTCAGGAAAACCGGCTACAGGCTCAGGGGGGAGAACGAATGAGGAACATCCTGGCAAGCCTCGGGTTCTGGGAAGGTGTTATAGTCCTGGCAATGTCGGCGGTTGCCTGGACCGCGGGCGCGCCAGGGTGGGCGGCTGGGCTGATCACCATCCTGGCTATAACGGTCATACTCATGAACATCCTTTACCAGGTAGCGGTCAGGAAATCAGTCAAGAGGGCGCTCTCGGCGTTCAGGGACTTCACAGGCCACGAACTGCGTTGCAGGGGAATAGGGCTCAGGTATTACCTCCTTTGCATGCGCAGGGCAATAAAGGAACTGGGCACGCTCCTTGAGGAATCTAGGCGCGCGGAATCAGACGCTACCAGGGGCATATCCGCAACTGGCTATGGGGTTATTGTTCTTGACCGGGATGCGAAGATCCTCATGGGGAACGAGCGGGCCAGGGAACTCATGGGCGCGTCCGAGGGCAAGGGACTCTGGGAAGCGCCGGGCGCGAGCAGGGGACTGGTGGAAACAGCCGAGGCCGCGGTCGCCTCTGGAAAGCCAACCAGGGCCGAGTTCCTCGTCATGTTCCCGGAGAGAAGGTGGGTCAGGGCGGACATAGTCCCGTTCTCAAGGGAGAGATTTCTGCTCCTGATTGAGGACATAACCCCCGTGAAGGAGGTGGAGGGAATAAAATCCAGGCTGGTCTCGTCCGTCTCGCACGAGCTGAGAACGCCTCTCACCGTCATACAGGGCTACCTTGAGATAGCGGCTGACCCCGAGGCAAACCGCGAGGCCAGGGATAACGCCATCCAGACCGCGACCAGGCACGCGAAGAGGCTTTCCATGATGGTGGAGGACATCCTGACGCTTTCCCGCATGGAGTCAGTGCCGCCGAAACTTGAGCCAGCAGACCCAAGGAGGCTACTCTCCGAGGCCGAGGAGATGTTCAGGCCAAAGGCCAGACAAAAGGGCCTTGATCTCGTTTTCAGGACAACCGGACTTCCGGAAACAGTCAGGATGGACACGAGCATGATAGAGACAGCACTTTATAACATCATAGACAACGCGATAAAATTCACCGAAAAGGGCGCGGTGGAGGTTGAGGCCTGGACCGACGCGAGCTGGCTCTTCATCCGGGTATCCGACACCGGACCCGGCATCCCCCCTGACGACCTACCCAGGATATTTGAGAGGTTCTACAAGGGCCGGTTGACATCACAGGCCGAGGTTCCCGGCACAGGCCTTGGATTGGCAATAGCGAAATGGGCGGTCTCCGCTCACGGGGGCGAGATACTCACCGAGAGCAGGGTTGGTGAGGGCACGAGGTTCACCCTGAAACTGCCGGTGGGATAAGGGCCTGATATTTTCTCTTGCTGACCGCCATCGCTGATCGGGTCAGTTTTCAAAATGATTTTCAGCATTTTCCGGTGAGGGGCCAACCTACGAATTATCCCTTCGGACCAGGAAAGTGCCTCCTGCCAGGAGGGCAAGGAAAGGCTCCGCTGGCAATCGGAAGCGCGGTGAACCCAGGAGTCCTGCCAAAAGAACCAGGATGCCTGTCACGACCAGGCAGAGGATGAGCAGGGTCTTCTCTCTCCTGAGTCTTATTGCCCCAGCGACAGCGAGTCCATAGAGGGCAAGAGTGTGCAGAAGGATGAACGCGAGGAGAGCGCACTCCGCAGGGCTCATCCTGGCAAAGGATTCCCGAACCAGTCTCGCGGCCTCCGACGGCCTTAACATTGCCTGGTTTATCAGATCAAACGGGTCAGACCTGATCTCGTTCCAGAGGCCCAGGCTCATTCCCAACGAGCCCGGATCCGACGGGACAAAGCACATCAGGATACCCTTTGTGTAGAGCATGATATATTCTTTTGGATGTTTTTTTATAACTTCCAAGCCGTAGGGTAACATAATATTAAGTTGATACGGATCGTAGAACCAGGACTCGTCCGCGCCGTATCTCTCCTGAAGTTCATGCCTCA
Source organism: Caldifarciminota bacterium (assembly GCA_965649155.1). Lineage (GTDB taxonomy): Bacteria > Hydrothermota > Hydrothermia > JBDRYB01 > JBDRYB01 > JBDRYB01. Next base: position 8,556 of record CBFGJU010000309.1, read on the forward strand.
CCAGGCTCTCGGCTTCCTCAAGCGAGATTCCCTCTGCTGTGGCAAGGACCCTGGGCGCGTTCTGCGCGGTGATATTAAGGGAGAAAACCGTTGAGAAAAATGGAAAACCGAATGTCAGCCAGTTCCTTATTACCCACATGCCCACGGGCGCAGACCATAAACCGAGGAAGGCGAGGCTTCTTTTCAGAAAAGGCCGTCCAACTATGAGCGCAAGGACTATTCCTATGGCCAGGGACGAAGGCCTCACCAGGGCTGAGAGACCAAAGAGGGCTCCAGACAGGGCAAAAATTCTCGGTGAGCCATTCTCCCTCGCGTGGAGGAAGGTTATCGCGGCCGCGACCAGCACCGGAACAAAGAGGTTCTCTGACATCAACGACGGGCCGTATTTCAGGCTTGTCGGACTCATAACGACGAGGAGGGCTGTTGTCAGGCCCGCGGCGAGGCCGTATCTCCTTTCCGCGAAAACCAAAAGGGCGATACCCACCAGTGCCCAGAGAAAGGCCTGCAGGAGTATGACGGGGATCACGGGGTCGCCGGTTAACCTATCCGAGACAGCCACCAGCAGTGGATAAAGGGGTGTCCTGAGCCCATCTGGTTTATAAGGAGGCGAGGAGACCCCGCTGAACGCGCCGTGCCTGGACATGTTGACGCCGAGGTCGTGATAGAGCGACGCGTCCGGGTTGATCCGGGTGGCGAGGGATGGTTCCTTCAAGACTGGCATTGAGAGGATAAGCCTGAAGAGAAAGAGTGCCAGGAACAAAAGCGCGTTGCGCACGGGGATATTATAATCTCAGGGGATCACCCTGGCCCATTTTCAGGCATTCCTGAAATTTGCAGAGACGGCAAATCCCGGGAAAGAAGAAGCCGGGCTTTT
>CBFGJU010000310.1:0-1594 GCA_965649155.1 Caldifarciminota bacterium
ATGGGGGCTCTTCAGGGCCGGGAGGGAGCTGGGTTTTGAGTTCGGCGCGAGCGTTTCCATGGCCCTGGCGTTTCCATTTCTCCGGCTCAGCTGGTCAACATCCGGTCAGGCCGAGGTCTATGCTCTGGGCGCGGCCCTCGTCGCGCTTTTCCTATTCTCGCTGGCCAGGTGGTTCACCGGAAGGCTTCACCCAGCGCCGGTCTTCTATCTCGCCGGGCTTGTCCTGGCGAATCACATGTCCGGGGCCTCGGTTGTCTTGCCAGGACTGGCGCTCATGGCGATCCTCAACAGGAGAGCTTTGGCATGGGCTTGGGTCATTCTCGTGCCGCTGACAATATACCTTTACCTTCCGATAAGGTCGCTCCACGAGCCGTTCTTTGACTGGGGAGACCCGCAGGGCCTGACAAACCTAATCTGGCACATCACCGGAAGACAATATAGGGTCTGGATGTTCGGCGCGGGCATGTCCGGATTCGCGGCTGGACTGGCTGGGGTCGCGGTAGAGATCTGGAACAACATGGGCATCGGGGTCATCCTGCCCATCCTTGGAATCTTCCTGGCGCAGAGACACTGGCGTTTCACCCTGCTCGCCGCGGGCGCGCTGTCCTTCATTTACCTCGCCGGCTACACTATACCTGACATAGGGGATTACTTCCTGCCATTGCTCATGGTCATGTATCTTCTTTCCGGTTTCGCGCTGACCAGGCTCAGAGGGTTTTCGTGGATGGGACTGGTGATCCCAGCCATGCTGATCGTCTTTAACTTCAAGAATGTCAACCACCGCGGCGACACATTCGCGCAGGACTTCGCCAGGGCGCACATCGCGGATCTGGAACCGAAAGCGCTGGTCCTCTGCAATTACTGGGATTTGGTATCCCCGGTTCTATACCTTCAGCATGTAAAGGGCGAGAGGCAGGACATCATCATAATAGACAAGGAGCTCCTCAGGCGTTCCTGGTATATAAAGCACATAAGGGTAAAACACCCGGAGCTCTACGAGTGCGCGAAGGAGGAGATAGAGGCATACTCAAGGGAGCTCCGGAAATTTGAGCACGGCAAGCCATACAACCCCGCGATCATACAATCCTCATACATCAACATGGTGAGAGCGATGCTGACCAGGTATCCTGGGCCGAGATACATATCGTTCGCCTTCTACGAGGAGGACGAGAGGCAGATGCTTGAGGGCTTGAAGGTGGCGCCGCAGGGGCTTTGCATTCGTGTTGTTGAGAAGGACACGGCCTTTCCGTTTGATCCTGCCAGATACACACTCCCCACATACGAGAAGTTCCACAGGGGTCAGAGGGAAAGGGTTCTGTTTGAGACGCTCGCGCGCGAGCGCCAGCTCGCGAAGGAATTCTGGGAATTTCACGGGAAACCCGAATAGTTGCTCGTTGTTCGCCGAAAAAAGAACAGGAACCAGAGGGAGAGCGAAGCTCCCCGTGCTTCTAGAAATTTTGAAGTGCGAGAAAATTAGAGCGGGGCCGACGGGAGAACAAGGGTCCCCGTGCTTCTAGAAATTTTGAAGTGCGAGAAAATTAGAGCGGGGCCGACGGGAGAGCGAAGCTTCCCGTGCTTCTAGAAATTTTGAAGT
>CBFGJU010000311.1:0-1580 GCA_965649155.1 Caldifarciminota bacterium
CGGTTCAACCCCTGGTTTTTTATAAAAATGTTCGTGGGTGCAACGGGCCACGGCTAGCTGGTATAATATGAACATGCGGGCAATAATCACTGGCGGTTCAAGAGGGATAGGGCTTGAGATAGCGAAGAGGTTCGCTGAGGGCGGCAAGCTTGCACTGGTTGATGTCCTGGAAGAAGACCTGGGGAACGCTGGAGACGCTCTCAGAGCCACCGGAGCTGAGGTCATGCTTTTCCAAGCGGATGTGAGGGACTATGACAAAGCCGAGGAAGTGGTCAAGTCCGTAGCGGGCGCGTGGGGAGGGATTGATCTCCTTGTCAACAACGCTGGCGTGACCAGGGACAAGCTGTTCATGCGCGCTGAGAAAGAGGACTGGGATACGGTCATAGACATCAACCTGAAGGGCGCTTTCGTGTATTCAAGGGCGGTTTTCCCCCTCATGCTCAAGCAGAAGTCCGGGGTGATAATCAACATGTCATCTGTGGTTGGCATGATCGGGAACTTCGGCCAGACCTCTTATTCCGCGTCAAAGGCTGGCCTTATAGCGCTGACGAAATCCCTGGCAAAGGAAGGTGGCAAACGCGGGGTCAGGTGCGTTGCAATAGCGCCTGGTTTCATAAAGACGCCCATGACCGACGCGCTTCCGGATGAGATAAAATCCGACTACCTGTCCAGGATAGCCCTTGGCCGTTTCGGTGAGGCCTCGGAGGTTGCGGAGCTGGTCCACTTCCTCGCGTCGGAAAAAGCCTCATACATAACCGGCCAGGTATTCGTGATTGACGGGGGTATGATATGAGGCCCCTGCGGGAATGGGGATTTTGATATGCCAGAGATAAAGGCCCTGAAGTGTCAGTCATGCGGCGCGCCCCTTGAGGCAGAGGAAGGCCAGACCGTGATCAAGTGTCCGTTCTGCGGCACGGTGAACATGATCAAACCTGAGCCTGGAGAAACAAAGATAGAGATTGAACTGAGCGAGATAGTTGAAACCACGGTTGAGGAGATAGGCAAGGTCGCGCCCCCCGCGCCCCCGACCGCGGCATCAAAGGCAATTGGCGGCCTGATACTCGCGATTATACTCATAGGAGCTATAGGCCCGGTGGTAGCCGCGATAATCATCCCGATCCTCAGCAAGATAAGGGGTCCGAACTATTCCCTTTTGCAGGCCAATACCAGGGATGAGGAAATGGTTGCGGTTCTTTACGGGGATTCAAGGTATCACATAGGGAGGGTCAACCCGAAAACCGGGAAGCTCATCTGGCGACAAGAGATAGGCAAGGACTACTCGGTCAGGATAATAGCCCTGGGCGATGACAGGGTCTATACCTCCTCAGACGACGGCATCGTGAGGTGTTATGGCCTGAAGAAGGGGGACCTGCTCTGGGAGGGCAACCCTGGCGCGGTTGTGTATCGGGAGAGGAATTTTATTCCCCTGGGTGAGGGCCTCTGTTTCCTGGGCAACGACGATACCCTGAGGTTCTTTGATAAGAATGGGAAACAAACCATTCGCGCCTTCTACAGCTCCTGGCGCTCCCTGACAGCCCAGGGTGACAGGATTTACCTGGCGCAGGACACCATGATAAAGT
>CBFGJU010000312.1:0-1580 GCA_965649155.1 Caldifarciminota bacterium
TTGAGCCGTCCGGACTGAAACACATCCCTGGCCTCAGAAGGTGAAGGTTCTCAAGGTCAGGGGTTTTCTGGCCGGATACGAGCCTTTTCAGCACGCGGCCGTCTGATAGCGACAGGAGATAAACATCCGTGTAGCCAGTCCTGTCTGATATGATGGCCAGCTTGTCTCCCCTCGGCGAGAGGGCCGGGCCCACATTCATCCATCCCCTGTCCCTTTTGCGGTCGGTGAGTCGTTTGAACCTTTCGGTCGGGAACTCGTATTCAGCGACATAGCCGTAGGATTTCGTCTGTTCAGGACATTCTTCACTGCCTCCGATATTGATGGGTTCCCGGCGAGCCGGCCCAGGATGCCTTTTATCGCTTCCCTGCCGTATCTCTCCTCAATGAAACGGAACGCGGCCTGGCCCTCCTTGTAGACGATGTAGCCGCCGTATTGCGCGAGCTCGTCCAGCGGAACAACATAGTCGTTTATCACGGCATCCCGCATGAAGCTTTCCGCGCTCTGAGACCATCCCTCGGAGAAATACTCGGATGTTCCTTCCATCACCCAGAGAGGAACCTGTTGGACAGCATATATGCCCATTCCGCCCCAGCGTTCAAGCATGAGATACTGGAAGACATGCACCAGCTCGTGCCTGAGAACATGCCTGAAGTCCTCGTATGATCCCATGTAAGGCACAACCACCCTTTTCTTGTATATCTCGGTGAACCCGCCCACGCCCTCGTCCAGGAGCTCCAGGATCACATTCGTGGACTGGAAGTCCCTTGGGGACGAGTATATTATCACTGGAACGGGGTCCTTGGGCACCTTCGGGAAAACAGCCGAGTATTCTTCAAAAGCCTCCTCCAGGATGGGTATGGCGAACTGCGCGAGACGCTCGCATCCCTGATAGTAGTAGATGTCAAAGTGTTCGCTCTGCAATATCTTCCAGCTGTAGCCCCGATACTGAACCTTGTTCTTGCCAAAGTAATAGGCAGGGGACAAGGTTGTCAGTCCGGCCAGGAGAATGAGGGCCTTCCTGGTCATGGAACCGGCCCCTTGTCTTTTTTTGGAAGGATAAGTTTCTCTCTCATGCGTTTCAAATTATAAGCCTCAGAAGGGTTATGGCTCAACCGAATGTTTGACCGCCCGTCTCCCGAAAATGTTCGGGCCGAGGCACCCTGGCCTATCAGCCGATTTACGATTTTCCATTATCCTCACTCTGATACCTGAGAAACCTCTCCCTGTGTCTGAAATCCTGGCTCTCGTCAACTCTTGCCAGGCCTCTCTTTATCAGGTGCGCGTTGATGAATGTCCTGTTCCAGAGGTAAAGATAGACCGGGGTTATCCCGTTTTCAGGGGATAGCGCTGGGTCTTCCTTCACGAAGACCTTCTGGCCTCCGGTTTTCTTCCTTAGAAAGTCCAGGGCCTCGGCGCGGCTTTCGGGTCTCTCTTTTACCCCTATGAGCCGGATCGTTCGCCCATCCGAGAGGATCATCCGCTCCGGACTCAAGATCTCCTTTACCCGGAAGTATTCCGGTTCCTCGCGTTTGAAGTCCGAGATCTTCCGAAAACCTATGGGGTCAAGGTAAATATAAGGC
>CBFGJU010000313.1:0-1574 GCA_965649155.1 Caldifarciminota bacterium
GCCCAGGGGCAGGTCTTTCACCTGTGTCTTCAGGTATGGACCCAGGCCCATCCTTTCAACAGCTTCCTTTGCCGCGTCTTTTGTTGAGCCATATACCCCAGCGAAGAAATCCAGGTTTTCCTGGACGCTCAGGTCTTTGTATAGCGAGAACATCTGGGACATGTAGCCCATTCTCTCCCTTGCCCTGTATGGCTCGCGCGCGACATCCAGCCCCGCAACCATAGCCCTGCCGGATGTCGGTTTTAGGACACCCGTGAGCAGTCTTATTGTTGTGCTCTTGCCCGCGCCGTTTGGCCCCAGGAGCGCATATATCTCTCCGCCGGATACCTGGAACGAAACCCTGTCCACAGCGCAGAACCCTCCGAATCGCTTGGTCAGGTTTTCGGCAACGAGCGACAACATCGTGAATATTATATTAGTTGCTGGTTGCCAGTTGCCAGTTGCCGGCCGCGGGTTGGTTTCGTGCCTGCCCAACCGGGGGAAATGGGTGCGTAGCCCCGAGGCGAATGTCTCCGAGCGTAGCCCAGAGAGATAGAATAAAACTTTCTTCTTTGGATGCCTGTTGATCTGGGGCTTGCGCCGGCCTCTAACCAAGGCTTTAGAATTTGGTCGCTATGAGAAATTTTATTCCCATTGCTTTGCTCCTGGCGGGTTTCTCCTGCGAGGAAAGGCCCGCGAGGACCGTGTATGTGATGGCAGAGGCAACCATAAGCGCTGAGCCCCAGGTCGCGCAGGTTGACCTGGGAGTTGAGGACAGCGCGAAGGACGCTTCCGGCGCATACAAGAAGGTTGAGGACAAATCCGCGGAACTCAAGAACATGCTCATCAGGCTCGGGGTCAAGGAGGAGAACATCGCGACCCGGTCATTCTGGTCAGAGCAAAGATACCAGTATAGCTACTGGTATTGGTATGAGGAGGGAAAGTTCAAGGGCTACACCGTCCACCAGACCTTGTCCTTCAAGACCCCTGATTTTGACAGGGTCGGCAAGCTCATAGACAGCGCCACGAGCATAAAGGGTGTTCGGCTGGAGAACCTGTCTTTTATCGTGGATAGTCCGGAGGCCTTTGTCCAGGATGCTCGCGTCAGGGCCCTGGATATGGCGAGGGCAAAGGCCAGCTCTCTAGCCGAGGCATCGGGCCTGGAGCTGGGGCTTCCCGTGAGCATAAACGAGTATGTCATAAACCCCGGAGAGCAGGATTACAGCTACTATTACTACAACTACTACGCGCAGAACCTCTACGGCGCGCTGACCGAGGAATCAAGGGGGGCTGGAGGCGGATACGGGCCAACCGCGCAGGCCGCCGCGCCCACTGGCGCCCTCAAGGGCAAGATATATGTCTATGTGAAATACGAGGCAAAGCCAGCAAGGCCGAAGCCGGGCCTGCCTAAACCGAAATAATATAACCCGAACCGGATGGCCCATGGGTAGCCCCCCACGCCCCCAACAATAAAGATGGGTAGCCCCCCACGCCCCGTGGGGGGAACGCGAGGGGGGAACGCGAGGTGCCCCCGTGGGGGGTTGCGAAAGGCCCCCATTTTCAGGGCGAGGCGCCCTGAGCTACCCGGATATATT
>CBFGJU010000314.1:0-1567 GCA_965649155.1 Caldifarciminota bacterium
AGGGCAGGGGCAAGAGGGTAGAGACAACGGTTGAGGGCGGCGTGGTTGGCCTGATACTTGACGGAAGGGGAAGGCCACTCATCATGCCCCTGGACCCTGTCATCAGGGTGAAAAAGCTCTCCGAGTGGGTGGAAGCCATGGATGTATATCCGGCGAAAGAATACCGAGAGCTCCTGTCCGTGAAGAAATGACGAGTTTAAAGCATCCCGAAACCAGTCCTTTGTTCTTTGTTTTCAGGATCAACGAGCAACGAGAAACGGGGAACCAGGGATCATGAGATTTTCGTGGGGCGGCGACAGGGCATTTGACATATATCTCAAGGAGATAGAGGACTTCCCGCAACTGAGCCGGGAGGAGGAACGCGAGCTTCTTGAGAAAGCCAAGAAGGGGGACAGGGAGGCAACAGCGAAGCTGGTCTACGCGCACCTCCGCTTCGTGGTTCACACCGCGAGCAAATACCAGGGTTATGGCGTTCCAATATCTGATCTTGTCAACGAGGGCAACCTTGGACTCCTGAAGGCCATAGAGCACTTTGACCTCTCAATGAATGTCCGGTTTCTCTCCTACGCTATATTTTGGATCAGGCAGTCCATTTTCAAGGCCCTGGACATGCACTCGTCTACCGTCAGGATAACCCCGGAGAAAAGGGCCAGGCTGAAGGAGGTCCTTGAAACCGAGAAGCGTCTTGTTCACGAGACAGGCTTCTCTCCATCAATTTACGAGGTTGCGGAGGAAATGGGTCTCTCGCCGGAGGATATCGCGGAGGCAAGGCTCCTGGCGAGAAGGGATGTGTCCCTGGACATGCCCGTGGGCAGGGATGAAAAGGATACCACTCTCGGAGATGTGCTGGAACAGGCCGCGTTGCCCTCACCGGACGAAACTTACGAGGCTGAGGAGATGCGGGAGATACTCCTTAAACTCCTGCACAGGCTGGACAAAAGGGAGAGAAACATCCTGGTCAACTACTACGGACTGGAGGGCCTGGAGCCAAAGACCCTGGAGGAAATAGGCGAGATGTTCAACATATCCCGCGAGCGCGTCAGGCAGATAAAAGACAGGGCAATAGAGAAACTGCGCAAGTGGCATTCCGATGACCTTAGGGATTTCGTGGAGGAAGAGGGTGGCGGTTCTTAAGGAGATGCAGGCTTAGAGCCTTATTTCGCGGATGAGACCGCTTATACTGCTGACAAACGATGATGGCCCGGATTCCCCGGGCCTTCCAGCTATGCGGGATGCTCTTGAGGATCTGGGGGAGGTCTGGGTCGCTGTTCCCTCTGCCGAACAGAGCTGCGTCAGCCACTCCCTGACCCTGTGCGCGCCCATAAGGGTTGAGAAAAGAGGCGAGAGGTTCTTCGTTGTCCACGGCAGGCCCGCGGACGCGGTGATAATCGCGGTCGGCGACCTCCTGCCCGCCAGGCCAGGCATCTGCGTTTCCGGGGTGAACAGGGGATACAACCTCGGGACGGATGTTTTCTATTCCGGCACGGTTGCCGCGGCAAGGGAGGCCGCTTTCGCGGGGATACCGGGCCTCGCGGTTTCGGTTGAAAGGGAAAACGGGAACGACACT
>CBFGJU010000315.1:0-1555 GCA_965649155.1 Caldifarciminota bacterium
ATGGTGCGAAATCCCTCGCCGGGTCCTCCGCGTTTATTCGCGCCTCTATGGCGTGGCCCCGAATGACTATGTCCTTCTGCCTGAAGCGAAGATCCTCGCCCTGGGCTATCCTTATCTGTTCCTTGATTATGTCCACACCAGTGACCATCTCCGTGACAGGGTGCTCAACCTGGACACGGGTGTTCATCTCTATGAAGTAAAACTTGCCCTCCTGATCCATTATGAACTCAACCGTTCCGGCTGATACATAGCCTATTGCCGCGGCCCCGCGGGTAGCGGATTCGCCCAGGTGCTGTCTGGTTTCAGGCGAGACGACCGGCGAAGGCGATTCCTCTATGAGCTTCTGATGCCTTCGCTGGATACTGCATTCCCTCTCCCCAAGATATACAATATTCCCGTGGGAATCCGCGAGAACCTGGACCTCTATGTGCCTGGGTCTCAGTATAAGTTTTTCAAGGTAGAGCCTGCCATCGCCAAAAGCTGATGTCGCTTCCGAACCGGCCGATTGAAACTGCTTTTCCAGTTCCGATGGCTCATTGACTATCCTCATGCCCCTTCCACCGCCGCCCGCGACAGCCTTCAGGAGGACCGGATACCCCGCCTTTTCAGCGACCTCCCTTGCCTGATCAAGGTCAGTCAAGGGCCCGTCTGACCCCGGCACCACCGGCACCCCTGCCTTTTTCATTGCCTCCTTTGCCTTTGCCTTGTCGCCCATGTCCTCTATTGCCTCCGGAGAAGGGCCTATGAAGGTTATGCCGTGATCCCTTACCAGCCTCGCGAACTCCGGGTTCTCCGCGAGAAACCCGTAGCCGGGGTGGAGCGCGTCCGCGCCGGAGACCTCCGCGGCCGCGAGGACCCTGTGGTAGTGCAGGTAGCTCTCGCGCGGTGGAGGCGGGCCTATCTTAACCGAGTAATCAGCTAGCTGGACATGCAGGGCGTTTTCGTCCGCATCCGAATAGATAGCGATGGACTCAAGGCCCATTTCCCGCAGGGCGTAGATTATCCGAACCGCTATCTCGCCCCTGTTGGCGACAAGAACTTTCTTGAACATGGCTTAATTATGGGGCAGGGGAGCATCCGGGAACAATTTTCAAATCACCTGGCCTCTCGTGCCTTCTTCTCGTATTCTCTGGCTTTATCCTCCATGCCCAGGGACTTATATATTTCCGCGGCGTGGCCGTATATCTCCGGGTCTGGCTTTTCCATGAGGTTAAGCGCCCTCTCAATGTAAGAGCGAGCCTTTTCCGCGTCCCCCATCTTGAAATATATCCAAGCATGGGTGTCCAGATAGACGGGATTATCCGGCGAAAACTCCTGTGCCCTCTGAGAAAGCTTCTTTGCCTTTTCCAGGTCGCCGCCCCTTTCCGCGAGGGTGTATGCCCAGTTGTTCAGGACGCCAGCCAGGAAATTCACGGTCTCCTGATCCTTTGTCCAGAGAGTATCCGAGAGTATAAGCGCTTCTGTTTGGGCAAAGGCGTAGTCGCACACGGTTATGTCCCCATACTCTGAGTGCCACATTGCTAGCTCATACCACCCGGATGGATTATCCGGTTCC
>CBFGJU010000316.1:0-325 GCA_965649155.1 Caldifarciminota bacterium
AACAGCCTGGCATAGACATCCGGATTCTCACGCTGGCCCGGATCGTTCCTGTAGTCAGTCCACGCGGCCAGGCATGTCCTTCCGAGCGCCGAGACCGATGGAGTCCATTGGGGTGGTTCCTCAGCGTTGAGCATCTCTCCGCTGGTTGTGTAGATATCCGTATCGCCACGGCGATCATCCGTCCAATATGCTGATAGGCCCAGACCGTCAGCCACAACAGAGAACGAAGATACCAGTCCAGGGCTGTCATCAAGCCTCAGCGGCCCGACCAGGAGGCCGAGTGTTACATCGGTAAGCGCCCACATGACCTGGTTGTTCTCCAGCC
>CBFGJU010000316.1:335-1548 GCA_965649155.1 Caldifarciminota bacterium
GAGCGCGAATGTGTCTCCGATGCCAATTGCCCAGAGCCTTGTTCTTCCAGGGCTTCCAGGCACAACAACCTGACTCGGCGCGATTGAGGACCCGAATTCGGTGAACAGCTGGCCCACAACCTTTGGATTCGCGACCAAATCATCAAACCAGAACACAGCGAACCCGCCGCTCCAACGCACCACTGCCGGATAGGCCTGTTCCCCGGGAACAGGCGTCAACCAAAATGGGGAACCAACAGGCGAGCCGTCCGAGCGGAACACCCTGTAATAAGCGTCAATGGTGGTGTCGTTTCGCAGTGATTGCCAGGCAATCATCACGGTGGAGTCGGCCGCCGCGACCCACGGATTGGCATGGTTTTTGTTCGTGTCGGCCGAGACATCCAGGACAAAAGAGGCTGGCGCGCCGTTGATGTAGAACATCCTGCCGTGGATGGCCTCGGTCCCTATTCTCTCGTCCTCCCACACTATCCAGAGCATTGAATCTGCCCAGGCGCACATCGGGTTTCTCTGAGCGTTGTTCTCGTAGTATTCATCAACCTGATATGCCCTGAAGATCGGACTGCCCGTGTTGGCATCAAAGAGCCTGAACCAGACCTTGGGATAGGTTGTCCTCGCATCCTCCCACGCGACAACGAAAACACCCGGCCCAAAGGCCACCGAGGGTGAGACCTGGTCTCCTGTGGTTGAGTCCCGGTTGGCCCTGGTATCCTGGACAACCGGCTCGCCGGAGGGGCCGAAAAGGCTGAAGTATATGTCAGCGTTCCCGTTGCGCCAGTCCTCCCATGCCACGACCAGACTGCCATCAGGAGCCTTCGCGGAGACCACCTCACCCTGGAAAGCTGAACCCAAGAGGCCCGTGTCAGAATTGAGCCTGAAAGCAGAGGCCAACATAAAGACCAACATCGTCATATGTAAAGTATAAAAGCGTGGCTGGGCCGGAGTCAAGGATGGTTGCTGGCTGTTGGGCTACCGTGCGGCCCCTTTGGGTAAGATTTTTGAGGAGGCAAAACATTTCTTTGCAAACCCCCGGCCTTTTGGGTTATAATTTCGCCATGCTCGCTTTGGTCATTTTGGCCATTTCGCCCGGAGATGTGGGCTATCAGTATCTACTGCTACCATACAGCGTGGATGAGGCCCTGTTCTCCTCCGGTGAGCCGAGGTTCATCGGGCCGGCCCCCGCGGGGACATTCTCCGGAACATCATATGTTGCCGG
>CBFGJU010000317.1:0-1544 GCA_965649155.1 Caldifarciminota bacterium
TGCCGGTCATACGGAAATTCCGGCAGTAATTCGCCCCGGGCAAGTTCCCGCGCGCGGGATAGCAATTCCTCTTTCTCGGCGGGATCGCGTGTCGCATCCGCGATCCTGGTGAGGTTCTCAATTTCGCCGAGGTCAGTCCATGTATCCTCAAGCTGATAGAAATCCCTCTTGTAGATCAGGAGCTCATTTCTGCCTAATCGTTTCCTGATCGCATTCACAGCTACATAGAGCGCGTTTTTGTTCTTTTTGGTGTAAGTCTTTCTCGGCCATAGCAAGTAAAAGAGGTGATCAATCGGAACCCTGTGTTTCGGCGTGAGGAGGAGATAGATAAAGGCCTTTATGGCCGAGTTGTTGTGCCATCTCTCCACCTTCACCTCTTTCCTATCAACAAAAACCTTGAATTCACCTATGAGATAAGCCTTCAGACCGGTCTCATTTTGACCCGATTTCATTGCCTTATCAATAAAGAAATCTATTCCGGTAGCAAAATCACCCAGGAGGGGGTCTTTTTTGAAAACGGGATAAAGAGAAACAAGTGGTGCTACGAGTTTTATGGCTTTCGTAAAAACAGGGCTGTCTGTCTTCCATGCGAGGTATGCCGATGTCAGTCCGGAAAGCAAAGCCTCCATGTTCTGGTAGGCCCTCATGTAATCCCCGGCCGCAACGAAAAGCCCTTCGGCGGCAGTGTAGTCATCATCAGCGAGAAGGGCTTCTATTTCTTCGGCCGCGGCCTGCTCGCCCCAGCTACCCCTTTTGGCAAGAGCAAGGGCTTTTCTTATGAGCTTTTGGGGGGGCAGTTCAATCCCGGCAAGTCTGGATAGCTCCATTGCTTTGGCTATCGGAAATGCGGAATAGGCACTCGCGTAGCTGGCATAACCTGTTCCGGCCTCAACGAGGCTTTCCCAGGCTTCCTGGAATTCCCCCTCCATTCTCAATGCGATGCCCCTTAGCTCAAGCCCATCAAACCAAAGCAGACTCCCCTTATCCACAGCATTCTGATAAGCATCAAGCTCTCTCTTTGCTTCATTGATACTGCCCCTGATCAAACGATAAACACCCTCCCAGTAGATAGCATTGAAATGCTCGGGAGCGTCCGGATTGTTAATATAACTTATGAAATCCCTGTGCGCCTGCTCGTGCTCGCCCTTAAAGAATCTGAGCACCGCTAAACTCAACCTCGTCTGAGCCGCCCAATCTTTCTCGCCGTTTCTCTCAGCGGCCTCCAGGGCACGGAGCAGATATGTCTCGCCTGATTCCATCATTCCCATGTTCCAGAAAGCCGTGCCTATAAACACAGACAACCGCCAGGTCAGCCATGGACTGCCGTTCACTTTCGGCAGGAGAGAAATCCCCCTTTTGACGGCCAACGAGAACCTGTGTTCTATTATATACAGGTAGACCATCATTACGGAGAAAGCCAGGCCGTCTATCTGCTTCAGTTTCTCCATGTATCTCGTGAATTCGGATTGATCCTTGCCCCCTTTGTGAAGTTCTATGGCCTGCTTTACTCTCTCCTCGGAGTTCATGGCGAGATTATAACGGTT
>CBFGJU010000318.1:0-1522 GCA_965649155.1 Caldifarciminota bacterium
TGAAAAGTCCGACCCCGCATTTCTTTACCCTCTCAACAAGGGCCATTTCCTCCGGGAGGTCAAGGTTCATCATTATCTCAACCCTGTGGCCGTTCAGGGTCCTGGTCTCAATCCCGACGAGCTTTTCCAGCTCCTCCTGTTCTTTTTTTTCGTCCGCTATTTTCTCCTGGAAACTGAAAATGGTCTCATCGTCCGGATCAATGATGATCATGCCCCCGGAAGCGTCAACCGCGACGACAGAGCCTTCGTCTATGACCTTTGTGGCCTCAAAAACCTCTATGAGGGTCGGGATGTGATAGTCCCGTAGGATTATGACTCCGTGGGAGGTCACGGCCCCGCGCTCCATTATCACGGCCTTAACGCCAGAATGCACGGCCCTCAGTGCCTCAGGGACGCTGATGTCCTCGCAAACCATGACAGCATTTTCGGGTATGGGTCTCCTGCCAACCAGGAGTCTGGATATCTCTCTGGCGAGGCCCCTCATCTCCCCAGCCCTCTCTCTGATGTATTCGGAGGAGGAGGACTCGAGCTTTGAGGCTACTGCTTCCATTGCCTCCGCGACGCTCTGATCCGGCGAAAGCCCGGACTCCAGGCCCTTCTTTATGGATTCACGGAACCCGGTGTCTTCAAGTATAGCGACCTGGGCCTCGGTCATCCGTTTTATCTCTATGGGCAGGAGCCGGGACGATTCCCTCATCTCGTTCGCGGCCTCATCCAGGACAGCCAGGATGCGGGCAAACGCCACATCTCCGGAAAGGCTGTTTTCGCCGAGACTGTGTCCCTCATCGCGCAGGAATGCCTTTCCTATGGCGACTCCCTTGGACACCGGGACGCCATAGAGAGCCCTATTCCTCTCCAAATCCGTCCTCCACGAGTTTCACGAGGGCGTCCGCGGCCTCAGCCTCGTCCGGGCCAGAGGCCCTGATTGTTATGGTTGAGCCTTTTGCCGCAACCAGCATCATCACGCCCATCACGCTCTTTGCGTTAACCTCAAGCCCGTCCTTCTCAACGGTGATGTCAGACTGGAAGCGCTGGGCCACCTGGGCTACCAGGGTCGCTGGCCGGGCGTGGATGCCCAGGGTGTTGACTATGGTTACCTGTTTTTCTATCATCCTATGAATCTCGTTGAATACCTGGTTATCTCAACCCCCCTTTCTTTCTCAACGAAATCCACCACCTTGTTCATCAGCGAAGATAGAACAGCGCCGTCATCCGAGACCGCTACCACAGCAAGGGAGCTCGCGGCCCAGCTGTCTTTTGAATCGCCGACCTCGGCCACCGAGACCCTGAATTGCCTGGACACCTTGTCCTTCAGGCGATTCAACACGACACGCTTCTCCTTCAGGCTGGACGAACCTGGCAGGAGCAAATCAAACTCAAGTAGCGCGACTATCATTCCCCTAGCGAGAAATTCTAAAGCTGGCGTTAAATCTTATTCCACCAATAGCAGTGAAATATTCACTCCAGGGAACATTTTATCCCTTGATTGGCCACTCGTGGATTATCTCACACTAAGAGGCTA
>CBFGJU010000319.1:0-9360 GCA_965649155.1 Caldifarciminota bacterium
TATAACCCACTTCCTGCGCAAAATCCCTTCCCAGGCGGAACCGAAGGTCTCTCCTACGCTACGCTTGGAGACTTTCAGTTCGGTAGGAGAGTTTTCCAACCCCGCAAACGGCCGGGAATCCTCCCCAGATAATGGTTTTAGGTGTAGGGGCACCCCTTGTGGGTGCCCTATCAGGCCCTGTGCCTGTACAAGGACGAGGCTAGCCTCGTCCTTGTAACCCGCATCAAGAGAGGGTTTCCGATTCATGCAGGAAGTGGGTTGAAAAGCCACGCAAAATCTTCACGGGGATCGGGTATTTCCGCGAGAGAAACCGATGTCATGGGGATCTCGCAGGTTCAAGGATCCCAGATATACCAACCTCACCTCACCCCAAATCCATATATCCGAAAGGTCTTCGTTGAAGCGAACGAGAAGGTTTCCCCCCCTGGTCTTCACCTCCACCTCGCCTATCCCAGCGTTTATCGCGTGGACGAGCGCCGCGGCCGCGGCGCCGGTCGCGCACGAGAGGGGTTCTGCCGGATAGCCGTGCTCCAGTGTCCTGACGAATATCCTGCCGGGGCTTGTGACCTCAGCGAAGTTCAGGTGAGCCTCGGGGAGCTTGAAGAACCTGGCCATCTCATCCCTGACCTGGGCGATGTCCTTCTCCGATAGGTCAAATGTGAAGACGACCGCGTGCAGGACCCCGATATCAACAAGGGCCCAGGGCCTACCGCCCAGGACATCCTGGGTGGATGGGGGAACGAACTCCCTCAATCCGCCGAGGTTAAGCCAAGCGCCACTCCGCTCAACCCTGGCGGTGTAAGACCTGCCAGCGGCTGAGAATCTGATCTCGTCATCCTTCAGGAGGCCAGCGGTCCTCGCGAACACGGGCAGGGCACGAGCCGCGTTGCCACAGAAGGGAACAGGATTGCCCATGTAGTTGTAATAGGTGAAGGCAAAGTCCGCTCCCTCTGTCGGCATGGGCGCTATGACGCCATCAGCGCCGATCTGATCCGGCCGGCAGTATTCCCTGGCGAACGCCGGGAGATCAAGGTTCCGAGCATCATCGGGCCAGAGGGCTATGAAGTGGTTTCCCGTTGCTGAGAGCTTGGCGAATTTCATGTTTAAATTCTATGGTTTCGCTGATTTCAGGCGCAACCTCTCCGGAACATCCTCCCCGCCGGGGGGGTCTATATGGTCATGACCGAAGCAAAAACCAAAAGTGGGTTCAGGAAGAGCCAAACCCGTATAATATCAAAAGAAACCAACGGAGGTTCAATCATGAAGAGGCTCCTTATCACAGCAGTGGCAATGGCCGTGCCCCTTGCGGCACAGCAAACCAAGACCGGGACGAGGCCCGAGGGGGACAAATCTCCTTTCTCGGTTGTTCAGCCCGACACCCAGAAAGCCTACATCCAGCCGGTTGAAAACGGACTGATAAACTGGACAGATGGCTACATCAGGGCAAGGGGCTACGCGGTGGTCTCCGAAAAGGAGGCCAACAAGTCCAAGGCGCGGCTCGGCGCGGAGCGCGCCGCGACCGTGATAGCGCAGAGAAATCTCCTTGAGATAGCCAAGGGCGTCTACATCAACTCCGAGACCGTGGTTGAGGACATGATGCTCTCGTCCGATGTGATAGTCTCAAGGGTTGAGGGCGTGGTCAAGGGCGCGAAGATGGTCGGCCAGCCTCATTGGCTCCCGGACGGCGTGGTCATGGTTGAGATGGAGATGCCCCTCTACGGGCAGAACAGCCTCCTGTCGGCCGTGGCGCCGAACAACCCGACAGCCAAACCGGATTCCCAGGCACTAAAAACACTGGGCAATGTGCCGTGCGTGGTCATAGACGGAAACGGCCTTGTCCAACCCGGGCTCATGCCACGGTTCTTTGACGAGAAGGGCAACCTCGTGCTTGACCTCTCCCAGATCATAGACCCCAAGAATCCCCAGGGCATAAAGTATGTCAACAACCTCGGAGATGTAATCCAGTGCGGAGACCAGTCCTGGGTAATAGAGGCCATAGGCGCTGTTGGAAAGACGGACATGATCGTGGGCGAGAAGTCAAAGGACAAGCTCGCTTGGTTGAAGAAGACCGGCAAGTTCCTCTGGGAGGCCGGCAAAACCGTGCTGATGCTCTTTTAGGAGGACAAGATGACGGGAATTCTCTTGCT
This sequence comes from Caldifarciminota bacterium, assembly GCA_965649155.1. Taxonomy (GTDB): domain Bacteria; phylum Hydrothermota; class Hydrothermia; order JBDRYB01; family JBDRYB01; genus JBDRYB01. The sequence continues at coordinate 2,148 of CBFGJU010000319.1, forward strand.
GTTGACCCTTCCGGCCGGCGAAATCAAGGACACATCCTCGGCTGAGGTCACCGCGGAGGGCGTTGCCGCGCTCGGATCATCAGCGGACATAGCCAGGGACAACGCGATAAAGGACGCCCTCAGGAAAGCGGTTGAGCAGGGAGTCGGGACATACATAGACTCAAAGACCGCTGTTGACAACTACGAGCTCCTATACGACAGGATATACTCCCAGGCGCAGGGTTATGTCGCGTCATACCAGGTCGTGAGGGAGAAGGCGGACAAGGACGCTGGCCTATACAGGGTTTGGATAAAGGCAAAGGTCAAGACCGGGAGCATCCAGAACGACCTCATAGCAATGGGCATCCTGGTCTCCGAGATGGGGAGGCCGCGGCTCGCGGTCATCGTTGACAACGAGGACCTCGCCTACACCCTTGAGGACTACTTCCAGGAACAGGGTTTTCCGCTGGTTGACCTGCCAACGGTCAAGAAGGTCCTGAAAGCGGACGAGATCAACCTCCTCATGGATGGGGACAAGCGGACAGCCCAGAAGGTCGCGGCCCTGACCGGAGCCGAGATACTTATCACCGGCCGGGCAGAGGTCTCGTCCGAGATGAAGAAACTGCCCTACACGGACGAGAAGAAGACCATATACACCGCTAAACTGCGCGTGAAAGCAGTGGAGGCGCTCACTGGCGAGGTGATAGCGGTCTCATCCCTGAAACGCAGTCTCCCGTTCTCCGAAGAGGAGGTCATAAAGATGGTTGGAGACTCGTCCGCGAAGGAGCTGTCCTCGGAGATAGTCAAGAAGTGGACCCTGCGCAAGAATGTGATACACATCGTGATCAAGGGCGCGACCGCCACGAAGGTTGGCAAGATAAAGACCGCCATAAAGGAGAACATCCGCGGGGTGTCCGAGGTCCTGGACAGGGGCATGGTAGAGGGATACGCCATAATTGAGGTCGTTGCTGAGACCAACCCGCAGGAGGTCCTGGATGCCATAAGGGAGAAGGAAAAAACCCTGGGCATACAGGTCACGGCATACGAGGGCCAGCGCATAGAAGCAAAGGCAAAATAATTGCTGGCCCCTGGATAGAAACAACAGGCCCCGGAAAACCGGGGCCTTTCTGGAGGTGATAACATGAAGCGCACACTTCTGCTCGCGGGCCTCCTCGCGCTCTCGTGCGGAGACTCAGACATAACATACCCTTATTTCCGATACATCTTCTCGTCGCCGGAGGTGAATCCGGTCAACATACGCTACTTTGATGGCTACATATACTTCCTGGACTCCGGCACTGGCCAGATATGGAGGGTGAACGCTGAGGAAGGAGGAGCAAAAAGGATAGGACCATCCGGTTATCAGTTTGATGTTTCCGGCGCAGGGATAGCCGTCGTATCATTCCAGGGAGAGAACAGGCTTGATGTGTATGACCTTTCCGGAAACCTCGTGCACTCCGCGCTCCTGCACGGCTCCAGTCCCATGAGAGCGAGATACGGCCCGGGAGGGGAACTTTATGTTGCTGTTCTCACCGGCGGAGACACTGGTCCTTTGCTCAGACTGGACCCGGACTCCGGAACCGCGGACACGGTTCTCCCCGCGGTTGGAGAGGAATTCGCGGTTGGCACAGACAAAGCGTTCTACTTCTCGCCAGATGAAGGCAGGGTCGTCGCGTGCGTTCTCGGGGACACCGCGACAACCTCGTTCTGGACCGGGAAACCGGACATGCCGGATGTCTTCCTGTATAATGTCCGGCTTGACCTCGCGCCAGACGGCAGGAGCCTTTTGGTGAGTCCCCTGCTTGTCCTTGACACCGAAACCGGAGTTCAGAGGAGGCTCCACACGAGCCCATACGAGCGCGGAACCGAGCTTGAGGGCGGGGTCGCTTGGGCTGATGGCGAGGACGGCATCTACTTCAACGCCATGAGGATGGACACCGCGGGCGCGAGCGACGAAGAATACAAGAGATACTGGGCCTTGTGGTATTACGGGAACCCAGAGTAACCCATCCGGGCCAGGCCAGGCTTTCTAGCCTGCAGGGATAGCCTCTTGAAACAAAACCCCCGGCTGAAAGCCGGGGGTTGTCTTTCGCAAACGGGGCTATTTAGAAGTCGTAATCCCCGCCGCCTCCGGGCATCGGAGGCATTTTCTCCTTTTCTTTCTTCTCGGTCACCAGGACATCGGTCGTAAGGAGGAGGCTCGCGATTGAGGCCGCGTTCTCCAGCGCCACGCGCTCAACCTTGGTGGGATCGACTATGCCTGCCTCAAACATGTCCACATACTCGCCGGTCAGCGCGTTGAAACCCTTGGAGTAGCCCTCGCCCTTCTTCTTTGCAATTTTCTTGACCTCTTCAACCACGAGGCCGCCCTCGTATCCCGCGTTGTAGGCTATCTGGCGAAGGGGCTCTTCAAGGGCCCTCTTCACTATCCGTATGCCCTGGAGGATGTCATGCTCATCCGCAAACTTCTTCTCCAGGTCCTCAAGCGCTCCTATGGTCCGGAGATACGCCACACCGCCGCCGGGGACTATGCCCTCTTCAACAGCGGCCTTCGTCGCGTGCATGGCATCCTCTATGCGGGCCTTGCGCTCCTTCATCTCTGTCTCGGTGTGCGCGCCAGCGTATATGACCGCGACGCCGCCAGCGAGCTTCGCGAGGCGCTCCTCAAGCTTCTCCCTGTCGTAGTCGGACTTGGTCTCCTCTATCTGGGCCTTTATCTGCTTCTTGCGTGCCTCTATGGCATCCGGGGAACCAGCGCCCTCAATGATGGTGGTGTCGTCCTTGGTGACGATTATCTTCTTCGCGCGGCCCAGGTCATCCGTCTGGGCGTTCTCCAGCTTCATCCCGGCTTCCTCGGTGATGACCTTGCCGCCGGTGAGGATGGCTATGTCCTCCAGCATGGCCTTGCGCCTGTCGCCATAGCCGGGGGCCTTGACCGCGACAACCTGCAGGCCTGACCTTATCCGGTTATAGACCAGGGTCGCCAGGGCTTCTCCTTCAACATCCTCGGCTATTATCAGGAGGGGATTGCCCAGCTGGACAGCCTTCGTCAGGATGGGCCTGAACTCCTTTATGGAGGAAAGCTTCTTCTGGACTATGAGGATGTTGACATCCTCATAGACCACCTCCATCTTCTCCGCGTCCGTGATGAAATAGGGCGAGACATAGCCCCTGTCAAACTGCATTCCCTCCACGACCTTGACCTCTATCTCGGTGCCACGACCCTCTTCAACCGTGATGACGCCCTCGTCGCCGACCTTTTCCATCGCTTCGGCTATCTTCTCGCCTATCTCGGTGTCGTTGTTCGCGGAGATGGTCGCGACCTGCATCTTCTCCTCGCGCTTCTCAACCTTCTTGGAGAGCTTCTTGAGCTCCTCCACCACCACAGCCACGGCCTTGTCTATGCCGCGCTTAACCATCATGGCGTTGGCGCCGGCCGAGACGGCCTTTATGCCCTCGCGGAATATGGCCTCCGCGAGAACGGTCGCGGTCGTCGTGCCATCACCAGCCACATCGGATGTCTTTGAAGCCACCTCGCGGACCAACTGCGCGCCAACATTCTCCGCGGGGTCAGGAAGCTCTATCTCCTTGGCCACGGTGACGCCGTCCTTGGTGGTGAGAGGCGATCCGAACTTGCGCTCCAGTATGGCGTTCCTGCCAGCGGGGCCCAGGGTGGCTTTCACAGCGGCCGACAGAGCCTCAACGCCAGCAAGGAGAGCCTTTCTCGCATCCTCGTCGTATCTGAGTTCCTTTGGCATATCCCTTTCTCCTTATTTCTCAACTATGGCCAGGATGTCATCCTCCTCAACTATGAGGAGCTCCTCATCATCTATGACGATCTCGTTGCCGGCGTATTTCCTGAAGACAACGATGTCGCCCTCTTTTACATTCATGGGAATGAGCTTGCCATCGTCGTCCTTCCTGCCGGGTCCCACGGCAACGATCTCGCCCTTGATGGGTTTCTCCCTCGCGGTATCGGGGATGACGATGCCGCCCTCTGCTATCTCTTCTTCCTCTATCCGGCGTATTATGACCCTATCGCGTAGAGGTTTTAGCTTCATGCTTGTTCCTCCTTCATTTGTTCGTGTCTTGTTGGTTCTTTATTTCCAGCGGAAAGGGCGTGAGGCATGCGGTCCCTTCTCGGAGACGGAGGCTCACTCACACCAGATCAACTTTCAACTCAACAAGCCCCCGCCGCCTCACTATCCCTTCCTGCAGGGGCAAAACAAACTCGCTCCCTGAGTCCGAATATTATAATGGAAGGGGGGATACGGGATCAAGAATCGGGCCAGTCTTGCCGGCCGGTTGAATTCTGATCTCACGAAATCATATAATATCTCCATGCGCGTGAAAAACTCATCCGGAGAGAGCAAGGTTCTGAAGGTGATAAAGCTGGTCGTGTGCGTCCTGGTCTGCCTGGGTATCAGCTACCTGGGTTCCATGCTGACCACGCCCTCAATACCGACATGGTATGCGGGATTGCAGAAGCCCCCGTTCAACCCACCGAACTGGATCTTCGCGCCGGTGTGGCTCACCCTGTTCGTGCTCATGGGCATCTCCGCGTTCCTGGTCTGGGACAGGGGCCTCGGCAAAAAGAATGTCAGGATAGGGCTTGGGCTTTTCGTGGCGCAACTGGCGCTTAACCTGGCCTGGTCTGGCCTGTTTTTTGCCCTGCGCTCGCCCCTCTGGGCATTCGTGGACATTATCGCGCTCTGGGTTCTCATCCTTTTGACGATAATCTGGTTCTTCAGGGTCTCAAAGCTCGCTGGAATCCTCATGATACCATACATACTCTGGGTCAGTTTCGCTTCCGTCCTGAACCTGACGATAGTCATTCTGAACACTTAGTCCGCCTTCAGTATTCCCTCTCTGCCAAAGGCTCTGGACGCAAGGAAGGTTGCTATGGCCGCGTAAAACGAGTTCGCGGCGAGGCTCACGATAAAAGGCCATGGCTCAAGACTCCCCATAAGAGAGGCCTTTATGGTCATGGCTGTATTGTAGACAGGCACGAGCGCGCCCAGCGCGGTCATCTGCGCGCCGGGGAACATGCTCGCCATCGCGGGAAATATGACTATAAGGGATAGGGGCGTAAGGTATGTCTGGGCCTCCCGGTAGCTCTTCGCGTATGAAGCCAAGGCAACCTCAAGGGACGCCGCGAAAACCGCGAGGGGAACCACGCTGATAACCAGAGCCAGGAAACCTATGGGGCTCAAGGGCATCTGGCTGGTCAATTCAACGAGCTCAGGGGCCACGGTCCCCCCGAACAAAAAACACAGGCCATAGGAGGCCAGGTTCAGCAGGCCCGTGACCAGGGAGGACAGGGCGACCGCGCTTATCTTTGAAGCCACTATTACTCGCCTGGAGACCGGCGCGGAAAGCAGTATCTCCATGGTGTGTCGCTCGCGCTCGCCCGCAACGAGATCCATGGCCGGATACATTCCGCCGGTGAAAACCAGGAGAACGAGCAGGTAGCCCAGCAATATGCCCAGGATGTAGCCGGCCATCCTCTGCGGAGGGGCGACATTCTCGTCTTTCACTGACAACGGCCTCCACATCCAGGCTGGCGCGCCGAGTGCTTCCATGTTGGTCCGTAGGGTCAGGGACTCAAGGGAGTCCAGCGCCGCGGCGGCCTTTCCGAGGGAATATCCGGATGACTCGTCAGACGCGTCGTGATAAAGGGTTACGGCAATCGTGCCATCGTCGTTCCTCTCCCACCAGAGGCCAAGATCCGCGGCTCCGGATTCAACCTCATGCCTGGGCGAATCAGAGGCATAAGGCGAGAGCCCCGCTGACACGAGCAGGCTGTCCAGGCCGGATAAGGGGAAACCCGGCCTCGCCGCGATGGGGTGCTCCGCTTTCTCTATCTTGCCGAGAGCCGAGGCAGTGAAATACGAGACAGCGAGGAGAATGACGGGTATGGCTACGAGGGGGACGAAGACCATGCTTATTATTGCCCTCCTGTCCCTGATTATTTCCTTGAGCTCCTTGAGCAGGAGAACCCTGAACCTCATTTCCCACCTCCCACGAGGGCAAGGTATATCTCGCGGAGCTTCTCCTTGCTGGTCTTGCGTTTCAGCTCAGATATGGTTCCCTCCGCGACGACCCGGCCTCCGGTTATCACGACGATCCTGTCCGATAGGAACTCTGCCTCCTCCATGATGTGCGTTGAAACCAGTATTGCCTTTCCTTCTTTTTTGATCTCAAGGATGAAGTCCTCAACCGCTCTGGATGATTCCACATCAAGCCCCTTTGTCGGCTCGTCCATTATCAGGATTTTCGGATCGTGCACGAGGCACCTGGCAACCGCTACCCGCTGTCTCATTCCGGTTGAGAGCCTCGCTATCCTCGTGTCCGAGAAACCGGAGATTCCGAGCCTTTCGGCGAGATAATCAACCCTCCGGTTGAGATCGTCCCGCGAGAGGCCGGAAAGACTGCCGAATATCCTGAGAACCTCGCGCGGGGTGAGCCTATGATAGAGACCGGAATCCGCTGGCAAAAAACCGAGTGTGTCCCTCGCCTGCGCCGGGGGCTTCCCGGCAAGAAGGGCCTCGCCCTGGTCCGGAGACAAAAGTCCCGCGAGAAGCCTCATGGTTGTCGTTTTACCCGCGCCGTTCGGGCCCAGGAGAGCGACTATCTCCCCGGGTTCAACCCGTAGCGAGACCCCATCAACCGCCCGGAGTTCACCGCGTTTCCTGTCCCTGAATATCTTGACAAGGCCTTTTGCCTCAATCACTGGCAAATTATAATGGTTCGCCTTCCCTGATTGCTGGTTCCTGGTTGCGGACAGATTCCGGCAGGCGCGCATAACCCATCCCGGTCTCACTCGGATGAATCTATGGCATACCCCGGGTTCCGGGGTGGTGGGTGCGAACCAGGGCGCCAGTCCGATATAATTTCAATCTGATCTCAGCGCTTCTCTTCACCGCAAAGCCTTCCTTTTCGGAGAGGCTTACCTTGCTGGCCGAGAAACCAGCATTGGTCTATTCCGAGGCCGGGTTCTCATGGGATTCCCTGCGCTCCCTCTCAAAAAAGGGATTCCTGGTTGGCTATCTCTCGTATGATCTGGGAGAGGAGATCCTCGGCCTGGCAAGGGGAAGGGGGCCACTGCCCCGATTCTGGTTCGGGTCATACGAGAGCCTCCTCGCGAGGGACGAGATAACCGGGAGGTGGTTCAGGTGGCGGCCGGATGGGTCAAAAGAACCGTGCCCGGCTCCAGCCTTGCCAGCCGGCCGGG
>CBFGJU010000320.1:0-2779 GCA_965649155.1 Caldifarciminota bacterium
CGACCGCTATCACCCTGTCCACACGCAGGCCGGATTCCAGTATGTCCTTGAGCTCGTCCGAGACAAAACCCTTTCTTCCGCAGGAACCGTCGTCAGTGGTTATCCTGAGTTCATCCACTATGGGCCTGAACCAGTCCTCCAGGACAAGAAGATCCGCGCACCTGGCTCCCTCTATCATGATTATCCGGTTGCCAGCTTCCTTGAGAGCCTTGACTATGGGATAAAGGAGGGGAACGCCTATTCCGCCGCCAACAGCGACGACCGTGCCGAAGTTCTCTATCTCGGAGGCCTTTCCCAGGGGGCCTACTACATCAAGTAGTTCGTCCCCGGCCTCAAGCGTCCCGAGGTGATATGTGGTTTTGCCGACTTCCTGGAAAGCGATGGTAAGGGTGCCCTTCTCCCTGTCTGCCTTGCCTATGGTGATGGGGATTCGCTCGCCCTGCTCGTGTATCCGCAGGACCACGAACTGCCCTGGCCGCGCGGAGCGGGCCACATAAGGCGCCTCTATCTCCATGAGCTTGATCTGGGGCGCTAAGGCTTCTTTTTTAAGGATCCTGTAGGGCATTTCTGGCTCCTTTTGGTGAGCTCTGATATTATACCAGGCCCTATCACGCCTGGGCAAGTGCGAAACCCTGGGATTCCGGAGGATCAAAAAGGGGACACAGAGGCCCCCTTTTGGTTTATTGCTTGATTGGCTCTAGAACCTCACATTTATCCCTCCGCCAAAGGTCCGGCCCTCGGAGAGGGGAGCCTTGCCCTCCTCATAGGTGAAGAACTCCTGGTCAAGGAGGTTCTGGACCCCGAAATTAAGCTGGACTCCGTTGAGGGGCCTCACAAAAAGGTTCAGGTTCAAGAGGGTATAGTCCGGAAGCCTTATCGCTCCGCTGTATAGCCTGTCCTTCACCCACTCGCCCGTGAGGCTGGTGCCAACAACACCGTATTCAATGGTTACCTGGCCAGCGACTGTGTGCTTCGGCTCATAGGCAAGAGGCATGCCCGTGCTGTCGTCCCTAGCGTTCAGGTAGGTGTAGGCTATTGCCACGGAGACGAACCTGGTCTCAGCCTGAACCCTGGGGGAGACTCCCCAGGTGAACGCGGATTTTATGTTCTCGCGCTGGAAGATGGGGAACCCGTTCAGGGAGTCGCCCGTTGGCACAACGCCTATCATGTCCGTCACATCGTTGTAGAACCCGGAAACGCCTATTGCCAGGAAGCTCGCGGGCAAAACCTCAAAACCCGCCGAGTAGTTGAGGGATACCTCCGGCCTCAGGTCAGGGTTGCCGTTCCTGTAGTAGGTGTTGTGGAAAAAGAGCTCCTCGTATCTGTCCTGAAGGCTCGGAGCCCTGAAGCCCCTTCCGACAGAGGCCTTGAGGTTCAACCACCCGGTTGGCTTGACAAGCGCGCCGACCTTTGGCGTCAACTGCAGGCCCCCTACGGGATAATAGTCCAGTCTCGTTGAGACTATGAAGCCGAGGAGATCCGCCGGCTTTATCTCGTCCTCAGCAAACATGCCATAGATCATCTCGGAGTGATAAGGGGTCGCTGTTCGCTCAAACTGGTTGTTCCTGACCATGGCGCCAAAGGAGAGCTGGTTGAAACCGAGATGCAGGTGAGATTTGAAGTTGCCCTCTCCCACGAAGTTGTCCTCCATGGCCTTGCCGGACTTGTAGACCCTGTAGAAGTGGTTGAAGTATCCTCCTATCTCGTGCTGGGATTCCCCGGTCATCAGGGTAGCCTTTGCCTCAAGGATGGGGTTCCACGAACGGGCAGTCGGCAGGCCCGCTGTGTCAAGCCCCTCCTCGCCCTGGGTGTAGTCGCCGTTGACCGAGAGCCATTTCCAGGCGCTCCTGAGCGAAGCGTTCAACCTCTGATAATGCTGGGCAGGCAGTGTGCCATCGTAGGAACGCTGGCCTATGGACAGGAGGTATGATGAACCCAGGGGTCCCTCGCCGCCGACAGCTCCGGCCGCGTCAATGTTATCGTATGTGCCGTAGAACGCCCTGAAAGCGTAGGTCGGAACAGGGGAGGGCTTCGTTGTTATGACATTCACGACACCGCCAAGCGCGTCAGAGCCATATAGGGCAGAGGCTGGCCCTTCAACAACCTCTATCCTCTCCACCAAGAGAACGGGGACGGGTGAAAGGTTGACCCCGGTGTGTATGTGGTCGGAAAGGACGCGCTTTCCGTCAAGCAGTATCATTGAATACTGAGCGGGAAGGCCCTGGAGCATCACGGTGTATCTCCCGGTCGCGCCGTTCGGAGCGCCGCCTGAGACCATGAGTCCGGGAAGGAGCCTCACCGCATCCGGAACCGAGGCCTGGTTCGCGGCATCCATCCTTGAACGGGAGACAACCTGAACCGGAACCGGAGATTCTCCAATAACATGCGGGGTTGCTGTTCCGGTGACGACTATTTCCCTGCTCAGGACGCCAGTGGGCTTTATGTCAACCAGGAGATCCGAACGCGGGCCGTCTATGTTTATGGTCTTGTCCTCGTATCCTATTCTTCGTATTGTCAGCCTGAGCGCGCGCTCCGGCGCGTCCTTTATGATGAAAAGGCCCCTCTCGTCCGTGTAGGTGCCGCGCTCCTCGCCTTCCAGTATAACCGTCGCACCGGCTACCGGGTAGCCGTTTTCAGAGTCCATGACCCTCCCGGAGAGAGTCGCACACAACAACGCATACAGCAACATCTTAAAACCTCCTTTGCACCTCCCAGATAAAATTATAAAGCGAGGCCGAGTATGCGCGCAATGTCTATGAACTGAAATACCTCTCGTATT
>CBFGJU010000320.1:2789-9199 GCA_965649155.1 Caldifarciminota bacterium
TGCCGGCGAGCTCCCTCGCCTCCGCGCGCTTGCAGTCAATCCAGGCCTGGATGGTGTCCTCGGTGAAAACATCTCCAGAAAGCAAAAACTCGTGATCAGCTGAGAGCGCGTCCAGTGCCTCGTCCAGAGATGCCGGGCAGGGCGGTATCCGTGAAAGGCTCTCCGGATCAATGGATTCTATGGGCATGTCATAGGGACCCAGGCCGAGACCGGTCGGGTCTATCTCGTTCCTGATGCCATCAAGCCCAGCCATCATCTGCGCGGCTATCGCTATGTATGGGTTGGATGTGGCATCCGGGCTCCTTAGCTCTATCCGCTTCTCCTCCGGCGAGGTGGCGTACCTGGGGATCCTGATCGCGGCCGAACGATTTGACAGGGAGAAGAAGAACAGGGTTGGCGCTTCCTGGTCGGGAACTAGCCTTCGGTATGAGTTGGTTGAGGGGTTGGTCAGAGCGCAGAGCGCCCTTCCGTGGATCAGAAGCCCACCAATGTAATGGAGAGCGAGCCTTGATAGGTCGGCATACCCTCCCTTCTCGTAGAAGAGGTTCTTTCCCCCCCTTCTCAGGAGCTGGTGAAAATGCAGACCGTTGCCAAAGAGGCCCTGAAGCGGCTTTGGCATGAATGTCGCAGAAAGGCCGTGTTTCGCGGAGACACGCTTCACCACATACTTGATCCAGACCGCTGAGTCCCCTGCCGCGGCGGCTGTGAGCAGTGGTGTCTCTATTTCCTGTTGGCACGCGGAAACCTCGTGATGATGATATTTCACGCTGATCCCCGAATTGGCAAGTATGTCGGTTATCTCCTGCCTGATGTCGCAGAAAGCGTCGGCTGGCCCCGCGGCGTGGTATCCGCCCTGCGGCCCCGTCCTGTATGGGGAATCCCCCCAAGCCTCACCGCATTCAACCTGGAAGAACCCGTGGTCTTTGCCAACAGAGAAACTCGCGCGGTCAAAGATGAAGAACTCATATTCAGGCCCCCAGACGCTCTCGTCCGCTATACCCTCTTTTCGCATGAATTCCTCGGCCCTGGCGAGGATGCCCCTCCCGTCCCTGTTAAATGGTTTCCTGGTGTCCGCCTCTGCTATCGTGCCAATGAGAGACAGGGTCGGCCTTTCCCAGAATGGATCGAGGATCGCGGTTTCGGGGTCTGGCAGGAGAACCATGTCTCCGGAGTGCCGGGACTTCATTCCTGGAATGGAACCGCCATCAAAAGGAATCCCGTCGGCAAATAGTTCAGGTTTAACCGAATCAGCAGGTATGGTGATGTGGTGAAGTCCGCCGAAAAGGTCAAGAAACCTTATGTCCAGGGCATTGATCCGCCCTTCCCTGGCAAGCGCGATTATCTCGTCTGGTTTCATGTTTCTGTAATCCGTGCGGTTGTCCATGGATTAAATTATAGAGCAGGAAACCGAATTAGCGCAAGGCTATTTGCTCGGGAATGTTGGATGGACTTATAATTTCCAGGTGCCGGACAAGCGTGTTGAGCGACAATTTCAGGGTTACCTGCTTCAGCTCCTTGAGAAGGTAATAGCGAAACACCCAGAATGGCCCCTTCGCGCGCACGCGGTTCAGGAGGAGGAACGCTCGGATATTCTGATCAAAAAGGATGACGGCACAGCGTTTCTCGTGATAGAGCTGAAGGATTACAAGGATCCGAGATTCGCCACCCCATACAGCCCAGCCATGACCGACCAGGCCCTTGGTTATTCCGAGAAACTTGGCAACAGATATTACTTTACCTGGAACATGATTGATGGGGTTCTCTGGGACAGGATGAAGCCCCGCGCTCATTCTGATCTCGGAAGGATGATCTCCATCCCGGCGTCGGTTATTGAGTCCTACAGACAAAACCTTTCTCTCCCGAAGCTTCACGAGGACAGATTGCTGGCCAGTCTGGATTTCCTTCTTTTGACGGTCATCGGCCTGGAGGCCGGGAAACTCTGGGAATACACCCTGGACGAGAGGTTCATCGCGAGAATTGAATCCCTGCTCAACAGCCATGTTGACCTCATTGCCCAGGCAGTCCTGGAAAGATACCGAGATGATAATGATTTCAGACAAGCGCTTATCAAATATGTTAAGGAGGAGCAGGACTGGCTGTGGCCAGCCACGATGAGCTCGGCTGAGCTTGAGGATAGGATAAGCAACCTCACAAAGCTCTCGCTCCTCTTGCTCTGCACCAAAACCATTTTTTATCACACCCTGTTCACATTCAGGAAGGGGGCCGGGCTCCCGCGCCTCAGAACCGAAGGCCTGGATAATCCAGGGGAACTGAGGGATTACCTCTGGCGGGATTACTTCAACCTGGTGATAAAGAGAATAGACTATGAGGGGCTTCTCGGGGAACAACCGACTTTTATAGATGACCTGCCATTCGTTTCCTCCGGGGCTGTCCAGTTCGTCCGCTACCTGGTTGAGAACATCCACGAGTTCAATTTTTCGGATGTCCCTCACGACATAGTTGGAAAGATATTTGAAAAGCTCATAGACGAGGACCGCAGGCACCAGATGGGCCAGTATTTCACCAGGTCCGATGTGGCCAACCTCATCTCGGTCTTCACCATAAGGAAAGGCTCTGAAACGGTCATGGACGCGGGATCGGGTTCAGGCACCTTCTCTGTCATGGCCTACGAGCGCATGAAGGCCAGATTGCCAGGTCAGGATCACTGGGAGCGGCTCATGAGAATATGGAGCTGCGAGATAGCCCCTTATCCAGCGCACCTCACCATGCTCAACATGATCCTGCGGGATCTCAGATACGAGAAGAACTACCCCAGGGTCATAAACGAGGATTTCTTCAGGATAAACGGGCACTACCAGGCCAAGGTCAAGAATCCTGATGGCACGGATGACCATGTCAACCTGCCCCGGTTTGACGCGGTCATCGGCAACCCGCCGTATACCGAGCAAAGGGAGATAGGCCTGGTCTCGTCCGGACTGAAGGAAAGAGCCCTTTCGGTCTGTTCAAAGGATTGGCCCGGCATAAAGATCCCCAAAACCTCTTCCCTGTTCGCTTATTTCATGCTCCACGGAGGGGCCCTGCTCAGGGAAGGCGGCAGGCTCGGCATGATCACCTCAAACAGCTGGCTTGATGTGGACTATGGCAAGGCAATACAGGAGATGCTCCTCAGAAACTTCAGGATAATCGCCATAATTGATTCGGGTGTGGAGCGCTGGTTTGAAACAGCGGATGTCAACACCTGCATAACCATAGCTGAGCGCTGTTCCGACGAGGCCAGAAGGCAAGATAACCCCGTAAAGTTCGTCTATCTGCTGGTCCGGCTTGACGAGCTCTGGAAGCACTACACCGTGGAAAAATTCGCTGATGAGATTGAGGGCCTGAAAGAGATAGGCGTTCACGAGAACAGGTTTTACAAGGCTTTTGTTTTGAAGCAATCCGAGCTTTTGGCAGAGGCCACGGACAGCAATGGCGGATTCACGGGGGCCAAATGGGGCAAATACCTGCGTGCGCCTGCTGTCTATTTCAAGATACTTGAGAGGGCAGGGGACAGGTTGGTTCCGCTGGGCAGTGTGGCGAGGGTGCGATTCGGGATAAAGACCGGCGATGTGAAGTTCTTTTTCCTCAGGGACATAACCGATCAGATTCACCCTGCCGAACGGCCAAAGCATACAGGTTTAACCGAGGATGAACGAAAGAGAAAGGACATAAGGATATGCCGAAACGGACTCGGCGCGGAGGTCTTGATAGAGGGAGAATTCCTGAGGCCGGTTCTTAGAACCCCCAGGGAGATAAAGGGCATCGTTGTGAAGCCGGAGGATCTGAGCTGGAAAATACTCTGGGTTGAATACCGCGAGAAATATCCCCTCCGGGGCAAGGAGGTTCTCAGATACATTGAGAAATGGGGCGAGGGGATAATGAAGTGCCACGAGAATCCCACATGCAAGGCGAGAAAGCCCTGGTGGTGGTTCGGAAAGTGGGAGCCAGCAGATCAGCTCTGGCCTGAGCTGTATTCGGACAAACACAGGGTTCCCCTGAATCCGGCCGGAGTCCTGGAATCTGACAAGTTTTATGGTATAACATACAAGAGAAGGGATTACGACGCGATAAAGGCATTCCTTAATTCCACGGTCGTCTGGATGTTCAGAGATATTCAAGGGTTTCACTCCCTCGGGGAGGGTGTCCTGAAGATGCCGGTATACGAGGTTGCCTGCTTGCCTGTCCCCGACAACAGGAGGCTTGGTTCTGGGCTTAAGGGCAAATTGAGGCAAGCCCTGAAAAATCTTCTGGTTCGTCCTATAGGTTCCATTTTTGAGGAGATCGACATGTCGGACCGCCGCGAGCTTGATCTCGCTGTCCTGGAAGCTCTAGGATTTGAGGATAAACGAGAGCGTGAGATGATCCTGGAGGAGCTCTATGCCGCTGTCTGGGAACTGGTTCGCTCAAGGCTTGAGAAGGCAAAGAGCTTGAAGAAGAAGAAGGAGAAGGAGAGAGATGGGAAGATCAGCGAGGAGACGGAATAGATTCCTAAAGGAATCAGAGGCCCTGGCCCAGGAGTTCCTTGAGGAGAACCCTGACCCTCAACCCTCCACCAAGACCCTGAAGCTCATATACGAGCATGTGAGCAGGAGGTATCCGTCGGCCGGAGACTGCGAGACCCTTGCCAAAATGGTCTGGTGGGTCATCTTCCCCGGCCGCGACCTTCCCCAGGAGGCCTATCCCCAGAGCCTTTTCTAGACTGCCCCGCTTTCCTTCCCTCAAGGCCTCAAAGGTTCAATCAAAAGTTTGGGCTAGTCTCAACCCCTATACCCCCCCGAACCTCCTTTCCCTCCTGGCAAAATCCTCCAGCGCCTTCAGCAATTCGGGTTTCCTGAAATCTGGCCAGAGTGTCTCGGTGAAATAAAGCTCCGCATATGCTGTCTGCCAGAGCATGAAGTTTGATATGCGAAGCTCCATTGATGTCCGGATCAAAAGGTCAACAGGCGGCATCTCCGGAATATAGAGAAAGCCCCTGAATGTCTCCTCGTCAATCCTTCCCGGATCAACCTCTCCCGCGAGGGCCCTTTCGGCTATTGTCCTTGCCGCGTCAACTATCTCGGCCTGGCCGCCGTAGCTCAGCGCGAGGACCAGGTTCAGGGAGGTGTTGCCCCTGGTCTTTTCAACTGATCTGGCGAGCTCGTCCTGAACCTCTTGTGGAAGCAGGTTTATCCTCCCCATGCTTCTTATTCTTACGCCGTTCCTGTCCAGCTCCTCGGTCTCCCTGGCAAGGAGCTCTTTCAGCATGTTCATAAGGAACGAGACCTCCTCCGGCGAGCGCTTCCAGTTCTCAGAGGAGAATGTGAAAAGGGTTAGCCACTCAACCCCAACATCTCTGCAGGCTTTGACGATCTCCCTGACCGATTCAATCCCAGCCCTGTGGCCCATTATCCGGGGCAATCCGCGCTGGGTTGCCCAACGGCCGTTGCCGTCCATTATTATGGCCAGGTGCCTTGGAACGCCTGTCTCGCTCAAAACTCGGTAAGCTCCTTCTCTTTGTCCGCGAGGATCTTCTCTATATTCTGGGTGAACTCGTCCGTTATCTTCTGGATCTCTGCCTCCGCGCTGTGCCTCGCGTCCTCCGATATTTCCTTTTCCTTCTCAAGGCCGCGGACCATCTCTATGCTGTCCCGGCGGATGTTCCTTATCGCGACCTTCGCGTCCTCTGCCATCTTTTTCACCAGCTTCACCATCTCTGCCCTGCGTTCCTCGCTCAGGGGAGGGATGGGTATCCTGAGCAGTGTTCCCTGTATGAGCGGGTTCAGTCCGAGGCCGGATTTCAGGATGGCCTTCTCAACCTCTCCGACCAGGCTCTTGTCCCATACAGACAGGACGATAAGTCTCGGCTCCGGGACAGACACCGTCGCGACCTGGTTCAGGGGCACGGACGAGCCATAGGCGTCAACCTTTATGCCCTCAAGCAGTTGCGGAGATGCCCTTCCGGTCCTTATCCTGCCAAGCTCCTGTCGGAAGGCTTCGGTTGATTTTTTCATGCGGTCCCGTGTGTCCGCGTATATTTCCTCAAGCATAACCCTGAAAGTCTAAAGCTTCTGATGAATTGGGTTCCATGATTGCAGATTTACCCAAGGCGCGGGGAAACCTGTCCGGCCGCGTTGTTCGTTCAGAAGGGGTTGGCTACTTCGCCCGCACGGCTTTCACCCTCTCGGTGCCATCGTATTTCGCCACAAGGACATAGAGTCCGGCCGAGAGTCCCTCTGCCCAGTTCAATTCGTGTTTTCCCCTTGCCAGGGGGAAGTCCCTTAAAGGCCTGCCCGCGAGGTCATAGACCCGAAGGTATCCCCGTTCGGCTATCACATTCAGGAAAGCGACCCCTCCCTTGACCAATAGGTAGTCCGCGGGCGCTTCCTCGTCAACCCCGGTCGCGCAATCCCGGTAGTAGAGCCTCAGTGAATCCA
>CBFGJU010000321.1:0-20821 GCA_965649155.1 Caldifarciminota bacterium
GCGACTGCACCGGACCAACTATCGCGCCAGGCCCCTTGCCCGCGAGGGCCTCCCTGACGGACGGCGGGGCCATTTCCGGAAGAACCCAACCCATGTCACCGCCGGTTTCCCTGGCATTGGGATCCTCGGTGTAGTATTTGACGGCCTCCTCAAACGGGGTTCCTTGCCTTATCTCCTCAAGGGCCGTCATGACCTGTTCCCTGGCGGCCGCCGTATCCTGCGCTGATGGCGCCTTGACAATTCGGACAACGAGAATGGTTGCTCTCTCCCCTACCCTGTAATCCTCCTTGTGCTCGTCGTAATAAGCCTTTATCTCGTCCTCAGATGCGGACACCTGGTCGTTAGGGATGGCCGCGGCCGCGTTTACCGCTATGTATATAAGGTGAGTTCTTGTGTTTCTTAGTCTGTAATCGTGATATATCTCTCGTTCCGAGAGAGCGACCGAGGTCATCATGTCCAGGGCCATGAAGTCCCTGGGGATGGTTCTCCGGAGCTGGAGCTCGTAGTCCCTGAAATAGGGGAGGTTGGCGGGGTTGCCCAGCGCGGCGAGATAGCGGTCATAGCTGAAGCGTCCGTCTATCCAGAAGGATGAGTCCTCGGTTATCTCCCTGGGCGGGAACTGGGAGAGCAGTTTCAGAATGGTCTCGTCCTCAAGCTCAAGGCCGCGATCCCGAAGAACCCCTTCCCAACGGATGTCGTCAAGCATCTCCTGCCAGACCTGCTCGGCTATCACCTCTTCCTCTTCCCTGGGGAGGCTCTCCGCGCCCCTGGCCTTGAGAGAGTCTGAAAGGGCCTTCTCAAGCCGGGCCCTGTAGATGTCATAGGGTATCTCGTGGCCCTCAACCTCGGCAATTATGCCGCGTTCCCAGGGCTTGCGCATACGGGTGCCAACCAGGTCAGCGCCCAGGTCAAAACCTATCCACGCGATGAAGGCAAAGGCCATGAACCACAGGATGACCTTGCCCATATTTGAACGGAGCTTTTGCATGAACATGGGCAGAACCCCGATTCTTGTTTATTGTCCTTTACCGCTTCCCTTTTCCCCCTTCCAGACCTCCTGTATCTGATAAACGGGCATGTGTATCACATGGCAACCCGAACAGACATTCTCGTAAATGTAGCTGAGGTTCTTGTTCAGGATGTCCTTGCGGGGCTTGTAGCGTTTGGCTTCCTCGCCGAGGGCATTCATCTGGGGCTTGATGGTCTTGAGCATGTATTTGTCCGGCTCCTCCCAGTGGCACTTCATGCAGGTGCCATCCAGGGCGTCCATGCGTTTTTCAAAGTCCTTCAGCTTTATGCGGACATAACGCTTTTCGCCCTTGTCTATGCCGTTAAGGATGCCGTAGTAGGACTCGCCGAGAAGGGTCATGAACTCCTTCAGGCTGATCTCTCCCTTCTTGGTCACGGGGTCCTTCATCCGGAACGAGACCATGTCGTATTTCATGCCCCTGGTTCCCCAGTAGTAGGCGAAAAACGCCGCGGGGCGATACATGTAGTGGCATGGCTTGCAGGATTCGTTCTCTATCTTCTCAACGGTCTTGACGGCTTCAGGGTTGGACTTCTTGACCATGCCCTCCTTGCTGGGCTCGGTCTCCTTGGTCAACTCTTCTTCCTCGTGGGCCATCTCCTCTGGTTCTGGCTGGTAACCGCCGAGGGTGTCCCCGGGCGCCTTCTCCCCCGGAGCCTGGATGTTCAACTGCTGGGCGAGCGCGTCCAGGTATTCAAGCCGGAAGAACTCGGACATCCCAGGGTGCATGTCGGCCATGAGCTTGTATTGTCTGGCAAACAGCCTGAAGCTGAATTCAACATAGTCCCAATCGCCCTCGTTGACATCTATCTTCAGCTCGTAGAAATACTTGGCCAGACTGTCCATCAGCCGGGAATACTCGTATCTCTTGAAAACTGGCGGATAGTATTTCTCCATGTCGGACGGGGGCATCTTCAGGAGATATTCGCCCGTGCCAAAGGTAACGGTCGGGGCCGAGGACGACGGACGAGTAGGCTGGGTGGGCTGGTAGCCGGTTGTGTCAGGTTGCGTCTCGGGCAGTTCATCGGGTGGCGCGGTTTCCTCTCCAACGATCTCCTCGGCCGAGGGAACATCTCCCCCTGCCTGGGCCCTGGCGATCTGGTAGGTGCTCACCGCCGCAAAGGTTCCAACCACTGCTATTCCTGCAAGGTATTTCCAGTTAAACCGCATCATGCCTCCTTACGGCGGGAATTTTAATGCCAGGCCCCGGCGCAGTGCAACAATAAACGCGTCTGGGATCTCAAATAACCCTGCCTCTCTGAAACAGGGTTTGATTCGGGGTTGGCTTTAAGTCTTTGGGCACAAGAGCGTAGCGCATATCCCTCGCGATCGGTCAAGGAAGAAAGGGACTTTGGCAAGGACATTGGACTGGAAAGTCCGACCCTGATCAGTATGATCTTCTTAGGACCCACTTCCTGCGCAAAATCACCTTCCATGTGAGGTTTTCCAACCATGCAAACAGCTGGAAATCCGCTTCTGATAATTGTTTTAGGTGTAGGGGCACTCCTTGTAGGTGCCCTATCAGGCCCCGTGCCTGCCTAGGGACGAACCCAACCCCATCTCTACATCTCGCACTAGCAGAGGGTTTCCGATTCATACAGGAAGTGGGTTAGGATCTCCCCAGATTCGGTCCGAGCCAGGCTTTTGGCCTGCAGAAGGGGCAAAGATCCGCGCAGTTCCGCGGGCGCAGAAACCCGCGCCGGGATTTGGTGTAGAGCACGGCGGGTTGGAAAACCCGCGCTGGGATATATATTCCATTTCCGGGCGGGACTTTCCGGTCCCGCAGTAAGGCTTCTTATGGGCCAGGCCACAGGATTCCAGAAAGTGCCTCCATGGCGCTTTCCGGGCCTATGCTCGTGAGGCACTCAAGATCGTGCGGACACGATCTTTCGCCGTGAAGGGAGCACGGCCGGCACTTCAGGCCTTTCTCAAGAACAAAGCCTTGGCCGGGCAAGGGCCCGAAACCGAACTCCGGTACGGTCGGACCGAATATGGCGACGACCGGAACACCGAGGCACCGGGCCAGGTGCATGGGACCCGTGTCGCCGGAAACAAGTGCCTTTGCCCTGCTGATAACATAAAGGAGTTCCTGGATGCTGGTTTTGCCCCTGAGATCAAGGCCCGGAACATCCGATGGGCCCTCTCCTCCAAGCCCAACCCAGGCAACCTTTATCCCCCTGGAAATGAGCATTTCCGCCAGCTCCGGGAACCAGGGCCAAGACCTGGTCGGGTGTTGAGCGCCCGGCGCGAGGATGACGAGATCGTCCGGAACAGAGGGGCCTTGATCCGGCGGAACGAGCCTGGGCATGGGGCATGGTTCGGATATACGGAGCCTCTTCTTTATCGGCCGGCAGTAGAGCTCGTGGACAGGAACGAACCGGGGGCGCCTCTTGAACCAGACCGCGGCGCGCCGGGCCACGATTCTCTTATCATACCTGGCAGTGATCCGCGCGCCGGTAAGGGCGACGATCGCGCCGGACAGCAATTTCCCGTGCAGGTCAAATGCGGCGTCAAACTTCCCCCTGAGTCTGGCCAGGATACCCTGCATGGGCTCACCCCTTCCAACCTCAATTACGCTGAGCCTCCTGTCCGAGAGAAAAAGCTCGCCAAAGGGCCTGAATGTCAGGAGAGAGACCTCGTGACCAGCCACGCAGGAGCTCCGCGGGCGAGGAGACCAGAGCAACATCTCCCATTGAAGAGAACCTGACCAGAAGAACCCTCACCCGTAAATGATAAACCACCCTGCCCTGCTTTATCATCTGGCCATGCGAGAGAGTCCTGGAAAACTTTTCCGAGATGCGATAGGGAGTGAGAAGCCCCTGAAGGTTCCCGGCGCGATAAACGCCTACGCGGCCATGCTGGCTGAGAGGGTAGGCTTCAAGGCACTCTATTTATCAGGAAGTGGCGTGGCAACAGCATCCTACGGACTGCCTGACCTGGGAATGACAGGCCTCGCGGATGTTCTTGAGGATGTCAGGAGGATAACAGGGGCCACGAGGCTCCCACTGTTGGTTGATGCCGATACTGGTTGGGGAAACGCTCTGGGCATAGCCAGAACGGTTCGCGAAATGGAGCGCGCGGGTGCGGCCGGCATTCACATAGAGGACCAGGTTTCCGCGAAGAGGTGTGGCCACAGGCCCGGCAAGGAGATAGTCTCAAAAGAAGAAATGGTTGACAGGATAAAGGCCGCGGTTGACGCGAGACAGGACCCGGACTTCGTTATAATGGCCAGGACCGACGCGTTCGCCAGAGAAGGTCTTGACATGGCCATAGAACGGGCATTGGCTTGCCGCGAGGCCGGAGCGGACATGATATTCCCGGAGGCACTGACAGAGCTGGGGCAGTTCAAAAGGTTCGCGGAAGCGGTGAGAATTCCCGTTCTCGCCAACATAACCGAGTTCGGGAGAACCCCGATGTTCACCGCGGAAGAGCTCGGAGAGGCCGGAGTAAGCATCGTGCTTTACCCCCTATCCGCTTTCAGGGCAATGGCAAGGGCCGCGGAGAGGGTCTATGAGGCCATATTCCGGGACGGAACCCAGAAGGATGTGCTTGATCTCATGCAGACCAGGGAAGAGCTATACGAGGTTATAGGTTATCACGATTACGAGAGGAGAATGGACGAGCTCCTGGGCCGGGAACGGGACGATTGATCCGTATCTCGCCGGGGAAAGAACCCAGGCGCAGAAAATTCTCATGAAGCCCGCTTGGGTCTGGGGGCAAAACACCAATTGGCGCCGGCTCCCCTTTCTGATATATAATAGCCACCGAAACCGGAGGTCATATAAAAAATGGAAGCCATGAAGAAACCCACAGGATTGGAAGGTGTGATAGCGGGTGAAACGGCTATCGCCACGGTTGACAGGGAAGGGAAGGGCCTGCATTACCGGGGCTACTCGGTGACGGATCTCGCGGAGCACGCGTCGTTTGAGGAGGTGGCTTATCTCCTCCTTTACGGAAAACTGCCGAATGCCGCGGAGCTGGAATCATACAGGAAAACCCTCGCAGGAATGAGGGACCTGCCACCGGGCCTCAGGACAGTGCTGGAGCAGATACCGCGAGAAGCGCATCCAATGGATGTCCTCAGGACAGGGTGCTCTGCCCTTGGAACCATGGAGCCAGAAGGGCCGGGGAGGGATCAATTTGCCATAGCCAACAGGCTCATAGCCGTGTTCCCGTCAATGCTACTCTACTGGTATCACTTCAGCCAGGCCGGAAAGCGGATAGAGACCGCGACGGGCGAGAAAGGCGTGGCCGGACACTTTCTCAGGCTTTTGACCGGAAAAGACCCTGATCCGCTGGTTGAGAGGGCGCTTGATGTGACCCTCATCCTCTATGCGGAGCACGAGTTCAACGCTTCAACCTTCTCCTGTCGTGTAATAGCATCAACCCTTCCGGATTTCTATTCCGCGATATGCGGGGGCATAGGCGCGCTCAGGGGGCCCCTACACGGAGGAGCGAACGAGGCCGCGGTGCAGATGCTTCAGAGGTTCTCTGACCCTGACGATGCGGAAAAGCAGATCCTGGAAATGCTCGGCCGAAAGGAAAAGATAATGGGCTTCGGCCACAGGGTCTACAAGGTCTCTGATCCGAGGCACCCCATTGCCAAGGCCTGGGCTAGAAGGCTTTCGGAAAGGGCCAGGGACATGAAACTATATGAGCTGGCGGACAGGGTTGAGGAGGTA
This sequence comes from Caldifarciminota bacterium, assembly GCA_965649155.1. Lineage (GTDB taxonomy): Bacteria > Hydrothermota > Hydrothermia > JBDRYB01 > JBDRYB01 > JBDRYB01. The sequence goes on from CBFGJU010000321.1 coordinate 5,710, forward strand.
ATGTGGCGGGAGAAGAAGATGTTCCCGAATGTGGACTTTTTCGGCGGGGTGCTCTACTACATGGCCGGAATACCGGTCCAGATGTATACGCCTATTTTCGTCATGGCAAGGACATCCGGCTGGTCAGCCCACATCTTTGAGCAGAGAGCCAACAACAGGATAATAAGGCCCAGAGCGGAATATGTCGGGCCGGAGAACCTGGCCTTTGTCCCCATAGAGAAGCGATAAACATGGAGCCGGATAAGGTTCTTTCGGAGATAGCGGATTATGTTCTGGAATACCAGGTAACCAGCCACGAGGCATACGACACGGCCCGGCTCTGCCTCATGGACTCGCTCGGGTGCGCGTTTCTCGCGCTCTCTTATCCCGCCTGCGCGAAGCTCATGGGCCCGGTCATCCCCAACACAACGGTTCCCTTTGGCTCAAGGGTTCCGGGGACGCAGTTCATCCTTGACCCTGTCCGGGCCGCGTTCTGCACCGGCACGGCAATACGCTGGCTTGACTACAATGACACCTGGCTGGCCGCGGAGTGGGGCCACCCGTCTGACAACCTTGGGGCAATCCTGGCCCTGGCGGATCACCTGAGCCAGAAGGCCGTGGTCAGGGCCAAGGAACCGCTGAAAGTGAGGGATATTCTCTCCTGGGCAATAAAGGCGCACGAGATCCAGGGGGTGCTCGCGCTGGCGAACAGCCTGAACAGGGTCGGGATTGACCATGTCCTTTTCGTCAAGGTAGCCTCAGCCGCTGTTGCCACGGCAATGCTTGGCGGGGGGAGGGAGCAGGTGATAAGCGCTGTCTCAAACGCGTTTCTTGAGGCGACCCTGCGCGCCTACAGGCACGCGCCGCAAACGGGGCACAGGAAATCCTGGGCCGCTGGCGACGCGACGAGCCGCGGCGTCCAGCTCGCTTTCTGGGCCATGGCTGGCGAGATGGGATACCCGAAAGCCCTCTCCGCTCCGACCTGGGGATTTCAGGACGCGTGGTTCCGCGGAGAGGAACTCAGGCTCGCGCAGGCCCTGGGCAGTTATGTGATGGAAAATGTGCTATTCAAGGTATCGTTCCCGGCGGAGTTCCACGGGCAGACCGCGCTTGAGGCCGCTCTGAAACTGCACACCAAGGTAAAGGGGAGGCTGGACGAGATAGCAGAGGTCATTATAACCACCCAGGAATCGGCCAAGAGAATAATAGACAAGACCGGACCCCTGCACAACCCGGCCGACCGGGATCACTGCATACAATACATGGTGGCAGTGGGTCTGATACACGGGGAAATAACGGCCAATTCCTACTCAGACGCTGTAGCGGCAGACCCGCGGATAGACGCCCTGCGTGAAAAGATGATCGTGGTTGAAGATCCGAGATACTCCGCGGACTACCTTGACCCGCAGAAACGCTCAATCGCGAACGCTGTGGAGGTAAGGTTCAATGACGGGACAACGACCGGAAAGGTTGAGGTGGAATTCCCCATAGGCCACAAGAGGCGCAGACACGAGGCAATGCCCCTCCTCTACGAGAAGTTCCGGTCAAACGCTTCGGTGAGGCTCCCTGCCGAGCGCGTCGGCGAAATAATCGCGCTATTCAAGAACCCGAAGGCCCTGGATGACCTGCCGGTCCACGAGTTCATGGACATGATGGTGATATAATAATACCTCAAAGCGAGGACTTCTTTTCGGTTTGTAAATGGGAACCGCTCAGAACAGGTTAGGGGGCAGAAAGTTGGCCTGGATATAGCCCGGAACACACTCTGGGTGAGATTTTTGGGGAGGCAAAACGAAAACTTGATCCCCGGCGGCCGGGGCACTATAATTTGGGGCCGATTTTGGAGGTGCAAAGGAGGCACGCATGAAAAAGCTATATGCAATAGCACTGATAACAGCTACGGCTGGCTCTGCCCTGGCCGCGCAGAGGTCTGTCCTGGTGGAGGAGTTCTCCACCTGGACATGTCCATACTGCCCCTATGCCATAGAGGCGGTGGACAGCATCAAGAAGGTGTTCAAGGATACAGTCACGGTGATGACCTACATATCCTCAAGGTGCGGAACCGCGCAGGTCAGGTTCACCTACTACGCGATAGCCTATGTCCCGACATGCTGGTTTGATGGCCTTGCGGCTGACACAGGCGGCTACACCGGCAACTTCAACGACTACAGGGCGCATGTCAACGATCGCAAGGGCATCCCCGCGCCCCTGAGGATAGAAAACATCAACGCCAGGCTTGAGAACGACTCGGTGCTCGTTGACTGCGATGTTGTCCTGGAGCAGAACATAAACTCTGGTAGCTCGCCCAGGCTGTTCGGCCTCATAACCGAGAGGAACATCCAGGCCAACCAGAACGGGACAAGGGCGGACTGGTTCACACGCATGATGTTCTCGCCGACATCAGGGACCAATCTGACCGTCTTCAATGCTGGCCAACAGCAACACTTCCACCTGGGATACAAGCTGACCGCGTCCGACACCTGGAACCGAGACAACCTTGATCTCGCGATATGGGTCCAGTATTACAACACCAAAGAGGTTCTGCAGGCCGCGCAGGTCCACTTCACAGACCTTGGCATATCCGAGGGCACGGAGTTCGTTCCGGGGTTTGAGCTCTTCACGGTTGGGGGAAGGCTCTTCTTCAGCCTGCCAGATGCGACAAATCTGACCCTTTCCCTCTACGATGTGACCGGACGCCAGGTTGCCCTGCTCGCGTCGGGCAATTTCCCCACCGGCAAGCACGAGGTTTCCCTGCCCTCGCTGAAGAGCGGCGTTTATACAGCTGTTCTCCTGTCCGAGAGGGGCACGAAGACCCTTAACATAGTTAAGTAAAAACGAATCCTGGAAGCCCAGGCCTCGCTCTCGCGAGGCCTTTTTTATTGTTGATAACCCACCCGCGCCTGGATTAACATTTGAGGGTGCGCCGGATCCTTGTCATAGGCCTCCTGGCCCTCTCTTGCCTCCCCCGGCAATCCTTCTGGGCATACTACAACTCCTTCTACAACTGCCAGAAGAACTTCGGGAAAGCCGAGGGCCTTTACAAAAAGGGGAGATCCTCCGAGGCCAACCAGTATTACAGGAAAGCGATTGAGAAGGGTTCTCGCATCCTGAAGTATCACCCGAGGTCCGCTTATGCTGATGACGCGCTCTTCATCATAGGGGTCTCGCACCTAAGAATGGACGATGTTACCAAGGCCCAGCGAAAGTTTGAGGAATTGCTTCTATATTATCCCGCAAGCCCGTTCGCGGCCCGGGCTCACCTTTACCTGGGAAAGGCCTACCTGGAGTCCAGCCGATACCGGGACGCTGTTGACCAGCTATCCAAAGCCGTTGCCAAAGACCCGAAGCTGGAGTCCGAGGCGATGATCTTCAGGGCAGAGGCGCTTTTGGGAGCAGGAGAACCCGAGGAGGCAGTGAAGGTCATCTCCGAGTTCATGAAGAAGTATCCAAAGAGTCCCTTCAAAAAAGACGCATATCTTGTTGGCGCCAAGGCCGCCAAGGGTTCCGGCAGATACGAGGAGGGCGCGACCTTCCTGAAAGAGCTCCTTTCCGGATTCCTCACCGACAGCGAGAGGGTTGAGGTCAAGATTCTCCTCGGAGACATCTACTATGCGGCCGGTGATTTTGCGGAGGCCTCGGCCATCTATGGTTCGGTTGACCTCGCGCCCGGTTCACCCCTGATCTGGCCCCTGTTGATAAAAAAGGGTCTCTCCGCGGAGGGCCTCGGCAAGACTGACGAGGCGATTTCCTTCTATAAATCCGTCACCGAGGGAGGCGGATACGAATTCAGGGCAGAGGCCTATTACAGGATGGGCATGATATACGAAGGCAGAGACAGCCTCTCGGTGGCACAGGAGCTCTATGCTGAGGCCGGCAAGTTGACCCAGGGGAACTATCCCATTCTCGCCAGGAGGAGGCTTGACGCGCTCCGGGAATGGGAGGCGCTCAAGGATTCCTCTTCGGTCACCGGACGATACAGATACGCAGAGGTTTCCTATCTATACCTGAAGAGATACGACGAGGCCGCGGCCATCTTCGCGGAGATAGCCGAGAAATATCCCAGGACAGACTACGCGCCCAAGTCCACCTATGCGCTGATGCATTACCACTTAAGGATCAGAGCAGACACCGCGGCCGCGAAGGGCCAGTATACCAGATTGCAGGAAAAATACCCGCAGACCCTCTATGCGAGAGAAGCCAGGAGGCTTTTCGGAGATGTTCTTGGAGCCAGCACGGGTTCTGGAAACCCGAACCCTGGGCAGTGATCTTTTCATTCTGTCCGTGGAATCCGGCGATCTGTCCCGCGCCATGCCGGGCCAGTTCGCGACGCTTTCCCTCGGCCGGGATGACCCCCTTATACCAAGGCCCATCAGCGTTTTCGCGGTGGCAGACAGCAGGGTTGATTTTCTGGTTAAGATAAGGGGCAGGGCAACCTCGCTTCTGTCTCGCCTGGCTCCCGGCGATACCATCCTGGCGACAGGCCCGCTTGGCAACCCGCTCCCCGCGTTTGATTCCGCGGTTCTGGTTGCCGGCGGCATTGGGGTCGCGCCCCTGGCGTTCTACGCCAGGTGGGTGGGCAGACACAAGGGCCTGCCCCTACTGCTTGGCCTGCCGGCGCCAAATCCGGGCCTGCTTGAGGCTCTCTCGGATGTAAAACCTCTGGTAATATACGAGAACGCTCCCGGAGGGGGCACGGTCGTTGACCTCGTTAGCCAGGAGCATCCCTCGGAATCTCTTTACATAGCTTGCGGCCCCTGGGCCATGGTCAGGGCCCTCCTGGGCGTTGTCCCGGCCGAGAATGTCATTGTCCTCGCGGAGGGCATGATGGCCTGCGGCGTGGGAACATGCCTGGTCTGCGCCCTTCCCGCGAAGGAGGGTGGCTACAAAAGGGTTTGCACTGAGGGGCCGTGGTTCAGGGCCACGGAGATTGATCTTTCACGGCCGGTCGGATAGGTTTTTTGAGCCGGGTTTTCCACCAGCTTTATATTTTTTCCTATGACCCTGATCCTCATATCAGCAATATACATCTCTCTTGACGGCGGCGGCTCATACTTCATGTCCGGCCACAGCCTTGACGAGGTCGTCCCCGGAGCGAAGCCTTCCCTTGTTCCCTTTGGCGAGGCGAGGGCCCTGGGCACCTATGGCTCTTTTGGTCCGGCCAGCGTTGTCTATGCGGCAGATTTCGGCCTATTCAGAGCAGAACACGATTCCCTGACCCTCACTTCCATGCCGGTCTTCGTGCAGGCCGGCCTCATGCTCGGCCTGCCGGTTTTCAAACCTTACGCGCTTCTTGAGGTAGGCGCGCCCCATTCCTGGGTCGCCTGGCCCGACACCTCCTTCACCACCTGGGGCTTTGGCGGAGGCGCTAGCCTGGGCGCGTTCGTGGTCTTCGGAAAACTGGGCCTTGATCTGTTGGTTGGCGCGGATTACATGACGGTTCCGGTGCGTCCTGATGCCACTGATTTCTCTGAAGGCTCGCTCCGCGGCCCGGTTTTTCGCGGGGGCGCGGGCCTCCTCATCGTGCCCTGAGGAATTTTCGCGCGAGGCTTAGCCGGCAAAGTCCAAAACTGGTTTTATCTTTTATCATTTCGGGGACAGAGGTTCTCCTGCAAACAAGTCCTGGCCTTGGCCCAAAAAAAGCGCGATTTTTGCCCTTGATCGTCAGCTTGTTCCGTTTTAAATGATTGGCGTGATGATAAACAAAATGGAGGTGAAAGATGAAAAGGATAATAGGATTGATACCCTGGATGGTTGTCCTCGTGGACACCTTGGGCGCAACCGGCCCGATTCACCACTCAGCGACCGCCTTCTCCCGCCAGAGCTGGAAAGATATCCCCTTCTTTCCGAACGCGGCCGGTGGGGGCTGGACCTCCCCAAGTCCCCTTGCCACATCAACCGAGGACGAACTTTATCCGCGGATAGCCGTGGATAGCGCGGGAAACCTCTGGTGCGCCGTGCAATCATCCGCTTCTTACAACGGTGGCTACAGCACCATAGAGATATACAGGTCAACGAACATTGGCGTGGACTGGGAACGCCAGGCCTACATATCCGTTGATTTTGCCTACCTTTCCGATCCCTCCATGACAGTGGATCCCGCTTCTGACAGGATGTTCCTGGCTTTCCTTGCCAAGTTTGATTGGGCGTCCGACTACGACCTGGCCTGGGCAACATACGATATACAGGATGATACCCTCGCAAATTTCCAATCCGGATGGCTTGAGAGCTCCTCTGACGCCATTTCCGGCTCCCCGGTTGTGATGACCGAGCGCGGTTACGCGACCAACTGCGCTTTCGTTGCCTGGTCGCAGAACAGGCGGGTGGGTTCCACATACTACTTCACGGTAAAACTGGCTTCCAGCACCGACGGCGGCGCGAACTGGACGACCAACATCATAAAAGAGGACACCAATAAGTATCTTGGGCAGGTTTGCGGGACAGCCGGCGACAACCTTTATCCCGTGGTCATGGTTGGTTTCAAGAGGAACGGAACCAATATGGTCGGGGACTCGTCCAAGCTCGCGTGCCTGGCTGTTTCCTACGATCGCGGGGCCAACTGGACCATAACCACGAAGGATTTTTCCCCCTACTATGTCCACCAGATAAGCGTTGCCAGGGCTATGGGAACACCCTATACTGCCTGGGCGATTCAGGTTGCGAAAACTTCCTCTAACTCCGACATATACATCTGCTATTCGGACGATAACGGCACAAGCCTCGCGGCAGAGTACTACCTTGAGGAATCAGATGCCCTTGACTCTCGGATGCCCGTCCTCGCGGTTGACGCAATGCAGTATAACGATCGCGCGAGCACCTATTTCTACATAGCGGCATACAGAGGAGCACCAGGCGCTTCCAACGGGAACTGCCTTTTCAAGATGACATGGGTTTTCGGAGCGACCGCGGCCTCATCCTGGCTTGCCCCAAAGGGGTCAGACTCCCTGGTGATAGGAAACCTGAAGGCCTTCTCTGTTGACATAGCGAACCGTGGCGGGATAAGCATGACATCCCTGAATGATGCTCCGGCCATAGCATGGTGCCACGAGTATGGCGCGACCGATCACGATATCTATTTCTCCGGCACGGCTGATCCCGCGCATGATAACACGGCCGAGGGCAAGTCTGGCGCGAGGGGTGTCTCCCTCAGGAATCCCGTGAATTCCGGCTCCTTCCTCTTTTCCTTCCCAGATCGTATGAGCGGTGAGATAGTGAGCTTCTACGGCCCGGATGGTTCTCTCGCGGCGAGGAGGCCCCTAACGCGCGAGATATGCCTGGAGGTTCCATCAGGGATATATTTCTGGCGAGTCGGTTCCTTCGCGGGCAAGGCGGCTGTCTACAGGTAATATTAACCCGTTTGTGAACCAGGGGACGGGTCCTGGCCTGTCCCCTGCGTGATTTTCGCAAGCGTAAAAAAGCCCCCGGATATCCGGGGGCTGGTTTTTCAGGGCTTTGTCTAGTAGACTATCAGGCTCCTGGAGATGGAGTTGTTGCCGCTGGAGAGGTTGACGATGTAGGTCCCGGGGTGGAGACCGGAGATCATGGCCACATAGTCGCCAGCGTTCACATTGCCGTTGACAAGGGTGATGGTCCTCTTGCCGCCCATGTCATATATGCTCAGGTTGGCGTAGCCGGAAACGGGAATGGTGTAGTGGATGTCGGTCTGGCCGCAACCAACGGTCGCAAACTTCATGCTGAGCGTGGAGGAGCTGACGCCCTCGGCCACATCGGTGTGGTCCATTATGACATAGATGTTCCAGTTGTAGCTGAGGCCGTAGTCGGAGAGGTTGCTCCAAGCAACGCCGTCAAGGGAGACCCAGCACCCGTAGTTGACAACGCAGGGGCCGTGGTCAACCGCGGCTGGATACTGGCCCGCGTTGTGCTGTTGCTGGACCCATATCCAGAGCTCGGTGCCGGCCGCGACATTGATGTTCTCGGGCCGGATGTCGTAGACCTCCCATGCATCTGTGCTCGTCGGGCCGAAGGTGTAGCCGGCCGCTATGGGTGAGCCAGGGGAGTTGGCCGTGCCGGAGTAGGCGTTCATGGTGCCTGCCGCGGGCATGGGGCCGTAGCCGTTGATGTAGATATAGACGCCCGCCTCGCAGAGCTTGCCCTCGTTGGTCGCGTCTATGGAGAACCTGGTGGCCCAGTGGAGAACACCGCCGTTGGTTAGGCCTATCGCGTTGTAGGCGATCTCGTTGTAGTAGTAGAGGGACTCCTCAGCCGGGTAGTAGGCACCGGACGCCGCGTTGTCCGCGACCCTGCTCGGGTTCGCGAGCGTTAGTGGGCTCGCCGCTATGGCGAGACCGGCCAGTAGCATCGTCGCTGCTATCATCTTCTTCATGCTATCCTCCTAAACAAGGTTTTTCTCCTTTTCATTTTCTCTACACCCCTATCAGGGTGGCCCAAATTATGAGGCACCCGGACGGGCGCGATCAAGTAGTCAGTCAAGCTGTCAATCCCCATTGAGATAAACCCTTCTCTTGCTTACCTGGAGAGGATTACAGCCATTAAAGCCTTTCCGGAGGCCCCTGTCCGGACCGCCCGGACGGCCGTTTTCCGGCCAAAGATGATCAGGATTGACCCGGAGACTTATAATTATCCCATGATGAAAGAACTAGAGAAGGTTGTTGAAGCAGGTGATGGTTTCATGGTCAGGAACCTGACCGTGTTCCCGCTTTTCAGGCGGGATGGTGGTTCTTTTTCTCCCAGAATCCTTGACGAGGCCGTGAGCTCCGGTTCCGCGGCCCTCCACGATACCGGCCAGGTTCCCTGGGTGAACCTTGATGTGGGCACTGATGGCGGCCAACCCCTTTTCATCATGGACGGCGAGGGCCTGGTTGCTGGTTTGCAGAACAGGGTCGTGAACACCGCTGTCCTGGCGGAGGCCGGACTGACGCACAGGATACCCGTGACATGCGTGGAGCAGGGCAGGTGGAGCGGTGAAAGCGGTTTCAGGGCCGGATCCTCCGCTTATCCTTCCCTGAGAGCCATTCTCGCTACCAGCGTGTCCGCATCCCTCAGGCGCGGCCGCGGTTTCTCGGCTGATCAGAACGCTGTATGGTCATCCGTGAAACAGAAGCTCGGTTCCCTCCGGGTCTCCTCCGCGACCTCCTCCATGCACGACGCTTATTCCGGCGTGGCAAGAGCGCTGGCCGCTTTCAAGGAAGGGTTCAGGCTTGACGGGGCCTCCGGCTTTATCGCTTTTGCTGGGGACGAGCTCCTTGGCCTTGATCTCCTGCCGGGGCCGGAAGTGATGGCAAAACTGAGGGAGAAGCTGGCAGAATCGTATGCCCTGGATGCCATGGAGAGAATGAGCAGACCTTCACGCTTCCTGTCGCGGGACGAGGCTGTCGCTGTCCTGAGACACATCGGAAGGCTTAAGTGGCAGGAGTTCCCAGCTGTTAGCCTGGGCCGGGAGCTCAGGGCCGGAGATGATGAGATAATCGCGAGGGCTTTGGCCAGAGATGGCGAGCTGGTCAGCCTCTCGGCTTTTGCCAGGGTTGAGATATATGAGAACGATTGAGAGCGAGGATTTTCCATCGGTATCTGGCGTCAAGACCAGACCGCTTCGGGTCATTCCTGACGACCGGGGCTGGCTCACCGAGATACTGCGATGCGATGATCCTGATTTCAGCGCATTCGGCCAGGTTTATCTCACCGCTGTTTATCCCGGGGTGATAAAGGCCTGGCACTATCACAAAAAGCAGACGGATTTCATCGCGTGCATAGGGGGAATGATCCGGCTGGGACTCTACGATCCCAGAGAGGATTCCCCGACAAAAGGCGGATCGGCAGAGATATTCGCGGGCTGTCTGAATCCCCTGATGGTTATCGTTCCTCCTGGTGTAATGCACGGATTCCAGTGCCTTGGGAACGAGGCCGCGCTCGTGATAAATGTGCCGGACAGGCCCTATGACTACGAGAATCCGGATGAATTCAGGGTGCCGATAGAAGACCCCTCGGTTCCATATATATGGAAGATAAGGAACCGGTAGATTGTTTTTTAGCTGTTAGTTGCTGGCTAAGAACATGCTCCTTGCTCCGGTGGTGAACCCCTTTCGCATGGCCAGGCCCGTGAACTGGGCCGAGGTTTTCGGGAGGGAGGCACCTTTTGAGCTGGAAATAGGCTTTGGCAGGGGGGATTTTCTGGTCCAGAGGGCGTCTGAGAGGCCGGATGTTAACCTTCTCGGCCTGGAGGTCTCCTCGCTTTCGGTTCTCAAGGCCTGGAAGAGGCTCTGCAGGTCGGGAATCCAGAATGTTCGCGTGGCCAAAGCGGAGGCCAGGTCCGGGCTCTTCTATTTTTTCGCGGAGAGGAGCCTTGCTCGCTCCTGGGTTCTATTTCCGGAGCCCTGGCCAAAGGCCCGGCACGAGGCCAGGAGACTGCTTTCCGCGGACTTTCTCAGGCTTCTGGCTTCCAGAACAATTGACCGTGGCGAGCTTTTCGTAGCGACGGACTGGCCAGCTCACAGGGATTGGGTTGTTTCCGAGTCAGTGCGATCCGGCGCGTTCGCGCTTGAGTCCGTTGACTGGCCAGTTCCAATGACCAAATATCACGAGAAGTGGCAGAAAGAGGGAAGGGACATATACCCCCTGCTTTTAAGGAAAAAGGAACACCCGGATGTTTCCGGGCTTTTCCCAAACGAGGTTGAAATGAGCCAGATAAAACTCATGGATTTCAAAGAACCGGCCATTGCCGCAAAAACCTTTGCGCCCATAGAGGAACAACGAGGCGAGGTGCTCGTTCGCGTCCTGAAGGCGTATCTTTCCCAGGACGAGGCCGAGGCCCTTTTTCTCTGCCTGACATCCGAGCGCGGATTTATCCAGAAGTTCGCGGTCTCCGCGAAGAGGGTCGGGGATGTCCTCTTGGTCAAGCCACAGGACCACGCTCACATCGTTATAACTCCGGGGGTGAAAAGGTGCGTTGAGAGAGTTGCAGGCCTCGTTGGTTTGAAACCCTGAACATTATCCCCTTGTCCCTTATTTCGTCGGATTTGGGAGCTACATAGGGCAGGCACGAGGCCTGCCCCTACACTGAAACCATTATCAGGGGCGGATTTCCTTTGGCCGAGTTCTTGTTCCTCGCGGCCATGGTTCACTGTTGCGGGGCTGGAAAGTTCCGGCTGTGAAGGATGTTACGCAAGAGACAGGATATATGGGGGGCTGTCGCGCCCCAGCCCGTAGCGCGAACCCGGTTCTGCTGTTTTATAGACAACAAAAAGGGCGGCCTTTGCCGCCCCGTGTTTTCGCTTTATGTGGCCTATTCGCCCAGCTTCTCCCCGCAATCCGGACAGAACCTGGTCCCCGCGGGGAACTCCTTTCCGCACTTCGGACACTTTACCGTGCCGCCTATCTTCGTCCCGCATGATGGGCAGAACTTCGCCCCCACCGGAACATCCGCGCCGCAATTGGGGCACTTTGAAGGCTCCGGCATCTTCGCGCCGCAGTTGGGGCAGAACTTGGAGTCCGCGGGAACATCCCCGCCGCAGGAAGGGCACTTGACCGGCGGAGGGCCAGCAGGCTCGGTGGGAGCAGTGCCGCCCTTTCCGCCGCCCTTCATGGTTTCCGCGATGACTCCTGCCATACCCATCCCCATGCCTATTCCAGCGCCCATGCCCAGGCCCGCGCCAGCCGCGCCGCCCTCTCCGCCTTCTCCGCCCTTCGCGGCCTCTTCAAGCGCGCGCGCGGCCTTGAACTTGGTATAACTGTCCAGGTCTCCTATGGCGGCCATTGATGTCCTCTCGTCTATGGCCTTCTGGACCTCCTCAGGCGGGGTGATGGCCTGGATATACATGTTGACCATGTATAGGCCGATGGCTTCAAAGTCCTTCATCACCCTCTCCTTGAGCTCCAGGCCAACCTCGTCGTAGACAGCGGGCAGGTCAAGGATGGTTTTCATCCTCTCGCCCAGGAGGTCAGCGAGCCTGGAGAGGATGACATCCCTCAGAAAGTCCTTTATCTCGTCGGACTGGAAGAGGCCCTTTGTCGCGACTATCTGGTTCACGAAGAGCCTCGGGTCCTGAACTCGCATGGTGTAGGTGCCGAACGCGCGCAGGCGCACCATCCCGAACTCCTTGTCCCGGTATACGATGGGTTCCTTGGTGCCGAACTTCATGTCCGTGAAGGTGCGCATGTTCACGAAATAAACCTCGGCCCTGAATGGGCTCTTGCCATCAAACGCCAGGCCCAACAGGTTTATGAGTATGGGGATGTTAGCGGTCTGGATGGTATAGCGGCCCGCGGTGAACATGTCCGCGACCTTTCCGTCCCTGAAGAAGACCGCGACCTGGTTCTCCTTGACCACCAGCTGCGAACCCAGGCGTATGTCTCCTGAGCCCTCCTGGGGCACCCTCGCCACTATCTCCTCGCCCGTGGGGGATACCCATTCTATGAGATCAAGTATGCGCATCTTAGCCTCCTTTATCTCGGTATCACATAAGTCCCGGCTATTCTGTCGTGCCAGGCCCTCCTCTGGTTGTCAAATGCGGCCAGGATAAAGCCAAGCCCAAAGATCACCTCTGATAGGAGCTTGCCCACGCTCTCGCGCAGGAAAGCCTTTCCTATTCCTGGGGGATTCCCGTTCTTGTCCACGACCTTTATGCCCATTATCCTCTTGCCTATGGTCATCCCGGTTTTGCCCGTGGGGATGATGACATACAGGATATAGGCCACTATAACCCCAGCCAGACCCAGAAGGAGACCAACGAGGCCGCCAACAGCCGCGAGGTTCTGGTCAATGAGGCTGAAGATCAGGGTGGGCAGGCCCCAGAGCACGAGGAATGCCACCGTTCCTATGGCCCCGAGGATCAGGCAATCCAGGATACCCCAGGCCACGAACCTTCTCCACCAGCCAGCGAACTGGCCCGTGGACCAGCCGAAGGGAAAGCCCTCATCGGCCGTTGAGGTGAACTGGCCGTGCATGGGTGGCTTCGCTGGTGCCGGCGTCTCGGGCATGAACTTCGTCTCCTCTACCTTTTCTTCCATGGTGAAGCCGCAGTGAGGGCAAAATTTTGCCTGGTCAGCAACCTCGGCTCCGCAGTTCGGGCATGTCTTTGCCAAAACAAACCTCCTTATTTCGGATAAGGATAAGGCAAACCGGCCCTGTCGTGCAACTTGCATCCTCTTGCGCGCGGCCATTAAAATTACTCGCGCAAAGAGTTGAGGAGGTTTTTGCAAATGAAGAGGCTTCTGGGAACAGGTATACTGGCAGGAATGGCGGCTGTTGTGCTCGCCGGGTGTGGCAAGAAGATTGACTACACCAAGGCCAAGATAGAGGAGATCTACAGGCCATACCAGATAAAGAGCGGCATAGTCAAATACAAGTATGGCGGCGACCTGGAGGGTATCCAGGAGCTCTACTTTGATGACTACGGCTGGAAGCAGATCATCTACTACGAGAAGACACCGGTTCACGGGTCCAAGATGACCATGAAGGGCCTGGACATCATAATGCCGGACTACATCATCTCCATCAACATGAACAAGATGGAGGGTTCAAAACGCCCGAATGTGATGTTCCTGACCCTCAGGCAGATATGGGACATGACCCCGGCCAATGACCGCCTGACCCTCGGCCCCAAGATAGAGAAGTTCTCCAAGCAGATGAACCTTGGACTGGCCTACAGGGACTACCTGGTCAACATGACCGAGGAATCCGGCGTGCGCAAGACCGTCGCGGGCAAGCAATGCGAGGTCTACAAGCTCATGAACGGGGACATGAGGCTGTTCGTCTGGAAGAACCTGGTCCTTGGAACCGAGTTCCTTTCACCGGGCGGCCAGACCATTACCATGGAGGCCACGGAGTTCAAGGACAACACCCCCATACCCCCTGAGAAATACAATGTTCCGGCAGGCGCGACCATAAAGGAATACACCATGGACTCCCTGTATGTGCGGAACGAACGCATATTCATAACCCAGCTTCTCTCACACTACCTGGGCCTCGCGGAGTTCTAGGACACGCAGAACGATCCTGAGGGCGGGCGCAAAGCGCCCGCTTTTTCATGTGAGCTTGTCCCGAAGGCCTCCCATGCCTTAAACTATCAGAAAACGCAAGGAGACTGAAATGTTCGGAATAACAACAGCCATACTCATAGCAGTCAGCTCCGCCCCGGACTCGGTAGTGGTGTATCCCTCTGGGGCATACATACACAGGACTGCGACCGTGAGCCTCTCCGGGGACACGGTCATAAGGTTTGATGACCTCCCAGGAGGACTGGATGAGGCCTCGGTCAGGATAGAAAGCCCCTCGGGGGTAAGGATAAGCGAGGTGAAGATAGTCCAGGGATACCTGAGGGAGCCCTCTGCGAGGATAAAGGCCATAGAGGACACCATAAGGCTATACCAGGACAGGATAAAGGCAATAAATGACGAGAAGGATGTCCTCTCCGCGAAGGAGAAATACCTCGCCTCCATAGAGGTGGGCGGCCCGAAGATAGCCTCCCAGGAGCTCATTTCCGGCAAGGTTGACGCGAAGAGCTGGCAGGCTGGCCTGGATTTCCTCGGCTCTGAGATGGCAAAGGTAAAGGCCCGGAGGAGGGAGATAGACAGGCTATTGCCCGCTCTCCAGGACACCCTCAACGCTTACCAGCAGAAGCTCTATGCTGAGCAAGAGTTCATAAAGACCAGAAAGAGCATAGAGGTTGCTGTCAGGGCAACCAAGGGAGGGAGCTACAGGTTCGGGATAAGCTACATAGTCCCCTATGGAGCGGGTTGGGCGCCAACATACGAGCTCCGGGCCCTCCCTGAGAACGAGAAGGTTGAGATAGTCTTCAACGCTCTGATATGGCAGAAGACTGGAGAGGACTGGAGGAATGTCAAGACAGTGCTCTCAACAACGAGGCCCCGTGTCCGGCAGGCCCCTCCCCTTGATCCCTGGTATGTGGACATATATGAGCCGTATTACGGATACGGGGCATACCCAGGAAAAACCATGGCAACAGAGGTAACAGCGCCCAAGGCTTCGGGCGATTACCTGAGGGAAGAAGAGGCCCAGGCCCCGCCTCCCCCCGTTGAGACCGGCGTCTCCCTCCTTTATCCCATAAGGGAAAGGCTTACCGTGAGGACAGGGGAGGAACCGAGGAAGATAATGGTGACCTCGGACGAGTTCCCAGCTAGCTTTGAGTTCTACGCCTAC
>CBFGJU010000322.1:0-9136 GCA_965649155.1 Caldifarciminota bacterium
ATTTCCTCCATGGGAAGGAAATTTTAACAGCCTTGCTCATCCCAGTTCAACAACGCCTCTTGCCTGCAGGGGAAAACAAACCCGGGTCCCTGCCTACCCTGTCAGGTTTTTTCCTCCCGGTTCATCCCCTGGTTCTGTTTCGCTGTCCCCCTGAGATTCTTCCGTTTCCGTCAGGGACGAAACCCCCGCGTCAATGTATTCATCAGCCAGGGCGAGCCTCTCGCGATGCCTCCTGGCTATGAGTATGGCTATTGTGCTGATTAACACAGCTAGCAAGAGCGGACCCACGCAGAAAAAGAACAACCCCTCCCCGAATCTCTCGGTGGGCATGATCGCTCCCAGTTCTGTCAGGATGTAGGAGGCAGTGCAAAACAGGCAAAGGGATAGGATGGCCGACAGGGCGGATATGATGATGTAAATCCAGCCCAGGCTTCCGGCCCCCTTTCTTCTGCGCTTCTTGCCCATGTTCAAATTATAAACCTATAGGCCAGGCGGATGAATTTTCTAGAGAGCCTTTCCCAGTCTGGTCCTGAGATGCTGAAATCAACACCAGAGGCCAGGTCGGCTGATTATGAGCGAAAATCGGGGAATTTAAAACCTGCCCCCGAGTTAAGGTATTTTGGGGCCAGGGGGGTGAAGAATCACATCCGACAGGACAAACCCGACGAGAAAAAAGGGGGAGAGACAGGTGTTTTCATCGCTAGATATTATCAGGCTCTATGAAGCATGGGAACAGGGGCCACGCGCTACCTGAAACCCATCTTTTCCTCAAGCTTGATTATGTTCAGAACCGCCTCTGCCTCGTCCGGCCCCAGTCCCTCAAACCCCACCCCAGGGTTATACCAGGGCATCACCATGAAGAACTCCGCGAGGTCCTTGTCCTCAAACTGATAGCCAGCCCTGGCGTAAAAAGCGTTCCTGGCGAGCCGGAGCCAGGCCCTCTGGCCAGCCGTGTCCGGCGGCAGATAGCGGCTTATGTCCTCCTGGCGGAAATTCCAGTATGGTGGGAAGAAGAACATCACCGCGAACTCGGACATGAACCTGCCATAGGGGCCATTTTTCACCCTTTCCTCCATGGCCTTCTGCTCTGCCTCAAACTTCATGGCATACCCTATTGCCCTCTGATAGTTATCCGGCAGGTCTTTGAGTTCAAGGGCCTTTTTTGGTTTATACCAGACAAGGTCCCTGAAGAGCGCGTCCCAGTCCTTGTCCTTGAACCTGTGGCCAGCCATGGCATATAGGGTGTTGACGAAGACCCTCACAGCTAACCCCCTTGGAACCCAGAACCCGTATAGTATGTCACGGACCTCATCCTCGGTCACCGGGTCTTGTAGTTCGATCTCGTGAATACCCTCCACCATCATGTATCGGTATTGCCTGTATCCCTGGCCAGATATGGTTATGCTTATGTCCCTCTCTGGCTCCCAGTCCTTGAAGCTCCAGACCAGCCTTGAGCTGTCATGGCTTATCGCTGGCTCGGATGGGATGGGTTTCCAGTAGACCACGCGTTCATCAGACCACACTGGCCTGGGGAGCTTCTTCGGAACCTCAACGGATATGACAGCCTCGCCTATCTTTCCTGCCCAGGCCGCGCCCGTGGTCGTTATGTAGGTGAAGGTGTAGGAGAACTGGTCGTCCACATTGTGCCACCTGTCCCAGTCCGTCTCGTATCTGGTCGTGAGCTTCCTGGTCTGGCCGGGCGCGAACTCGGTATCCCAGACGAAGAAGAACCTCCTGTTCCAGGATGGATTGCCCTCGTTCTCGGTGGCGTCCTCCCTGATCCTGACCTTGACCTCTTTTCCGTCAACCAGCGAAACGAACCTGAGGCTATCTCTGGCGTTTTGCCTGCCGGTGCCCTCTTCCTCCCAGAACATCTCGCCCCAGTTCTCGTTGAACGGGAAACCCATCGTCACATTCACGGTCTTGTCCGAGAGGTTCTTGAAGGTGAAACGAGCCTCCACCTCCATACGCGTGCCCTTCTTTACCTTTACCCTGACGGTCTCCGCGACCATCTGGATGTTGTCCTCTGCCATCGGGATGACCCCGGAGCCATCGGGATATTCCCAGACCGAGGTGTCGTTTGCGAGAACGAACCCGACAGCCCCTGTTGTTATGGTAAAACCAATAATCAGCCTTTTCATGTTCAAAACCACCTGTTGCTCATGACCAAATTATATCAGTTGTCAGTTGCCGGTTGCCAGTATTTCTGGGTCGGGTTTTAATCCACCATTATCTTCACGGCTCGGGCCTTTCCAGCCCGACAACAAGATGGAATCTCTTGGTTCGCTCGCGATCGTCCACAGGTTGAGCTTTATAATTTTCAATACGCCGAAGGATTTCCTCAGACTCTACAGGGACAATTCCCGCAGGATAGGCAAGCGCGGCTGGATATTTCTCCTTTTGATGTTCATGTCCTCGGTTGGAGGGGTCGCAACCCACCTTATTTTCAACCTTTATCTCAGGGACATCGGTTGGCCCGACAGCGCGATAGGCCTCGCGCAGTTCACGGCCATGGGCACCGGCGCCGCGGTCACTCTTCCCGCGGCCTACATCTCATTCAGGATAAGGCCTTTCTACATGCTCTTCGGTTCCCTGATCGCGGCCGGGTTGGGCATTCTCCTACTTATACTCTCCCCTTCGCCTCTCGCGATAATAGCCTCCGCGGCCCTCACCGGAGTTTCCTCTGCCCTCTCCTCGGCCTCGCTTTCCCCGTTCATGCTCAGACTCGTTGGCCACGGCCCCGCGCCATTCCTATTTTCCGCGCAGTGGTCCGTCGCTACCCTGGGCGGTTTCCTGGGGAACATAGCCGGAGGATGGCTCTCGGTGGCTGGATACAGGTGGGCTTTTGTTTTCGGACTCGCATTCCAGGTCGCGGCTATTTCCTTCGCTGTTTCGTTGAGGCCGTCGCGCGTAACCGAGACCAGAAAGAGCACGAACTTTCTCTCCGGCCTCAAGGACGCGTGGCGTGGCCTCGTTAAGCTCGGCATAACCCAGGGATTCATCGGCTTGGGCGCGGGGCTTTTCGTTCCGTTCATAAACCTGTATTTCAGGGACAGGTTCAACCTGCCGACCGAGACCATTGGACTTCTTTACGGGGTTCAAAGCGTTTTCCTCTTTGTCTCCGGACTCCTCACACCATATGTGGTCTCCAGGCTCGGCAAAATAAGAACGGTCATATTGACCCAGGCTTTATCGCTCCCTTTCAACGCTGGCCTCGCTTTTTCGTGGAATCTGGCCATATCCTCGGTCTCATTCTGGATAAGGGGAGGCCTGATGAACATGGCGCAACCCATGATGAGCAACTACGCTGTTGAATCGGTCAAGCCAGAGTTCCGAGGGACAGCAACCGCGCTCATGTCCCTTTTCTGGATGGGCTGTTTTTCGCTTTCAAACATGGCTGCTGGTTTCATCATGGAGCGTTGGGGGTTCACGGCACCCATTCTCGCCGGCGCGGGGTTCTACCTGGTTTCAACCGGGCTGATATGGTGGTGGTTCAGCAGGAGAGGGGATGAAAGGCCTGCTGAGCGCGCTTTATAATATAAACATGGACATTCTGACCCTCATGAAGACCGCTTTCGGCGGCCTGGTTGCCAACAAACTGCGTTCCTTCCTCACTACGCTGGGGGTCATAATCGGCGTGACCACCGTCATAGCGATGGTGTCCATAATTGAGGGGATAAACGGTTTCGTCTACAATGTCCTGGGCAGTGTTGGCTCAAACACCCTCTATGTCCAGAAGTTCAAATGGAATGTCAACATAGGAGGCGGCGGGCCATCAAGGGAGGAGGTCCGCGAGCTTTCAAAAAGGCCCAACCTGACCGTTGAAGACGCTGAGGCTCTGCGCGGCCTGCCCTGCTTGAAATCCGTCGGTGTCCTCCAGGAGTTCTGGTCATTCGGGGAAAACTTCAGGCTCACCTACAAGAACAAAAGCCACGATGTTAGGGGACTGAACGGGGTTGACGAATATGGCATTCCTCTCTTGGGATACCAGATAGAGCAGGGCAGGAACTTCACCCGTGATGACATAACATACCGGCGCCAGGTCGTCATTCTCGGCAAGACCCCAGCAGAGAAGCTTTTCGGCGAGGAAGACCCCCTGGAGAAAGAGATCCAGATAGCTGGAAAGACATTCATAGTCATAGGGGTTCTCGGCGAGAAAGGGGAGATGCTTGGCAACGACATGGACGATTTCGTCGCGGTGCCGATGGCGACCGCGCAGAGATACTTTGAACTGCCTGCTCGCGGACCATGGCGCCAGCTCTATGGCTCGCCGTACATCGCGGCCGCGGTAAAGGAGGGCTGGACAATAGAGGAAGCCACCGAGATGGTCAAGGATGAAATGCGCATGAGGCGAGGGCTCAGGTTTGACCAGCCGGATAACTTTGAGATAAACAGCCAGAAGATGCTCGTTGATATATATAAACAATTCACCATGGGAATATTTCTTGCCATGATCGGCATTGCGTCGCTTGCCCTCCTGGTCGGCGGCATAGGCATAATGAACATCATGCTCGTGTCGGTCACGGAGCGCACCAGGGAGATAGGGATAAGGATGGCCATAGGCGCGACCAGGCGAAATATCCTTCTCCAGTTCCTCTTTGAGTCCGTTACTCTGACCCTGACCGGCGGAATAATAGGCGTCCTGCTGGGCCTTGGTCTTGGCAAGATCGTTGACATCCTGACACCCCTGCCCTCGTCCGCGCCGCTCTGGAGCATACTGCTCGGCCTCGCGTTCGCGGCCGGGGTAGGCCTTTTCTTCGGGATATATCCCGCATACAAGGCGTCAAGGCTTGATCCCATTGAGGCGCTGAGATACGAGTGAACTCATGTTCTCGTTAGCTCTATAATTATCTCCGGAGGCTAACATGAAGGTTAAGGTCGTCTTGATACCATCAGATGAAGGTGGGTTCACGGTAATGGTGCCATCCCTGCCGGGATGCATAAGCGAAGGAAACACCAGGGAGGAAGCCCTTGCCAACATCAAAGAGGCCATTGAGCTTTACCTTGAGGAGACCGAGGATGAAGGCCTGTTCAGCGACAGATCTGAAACCGTAGAGATAGTCATTTGAACCGCTTGCCAAGCCTAAACTACAAGGAGGTGTTCCGTGTCCTCCAGAGGGATGGATGGATCATCATCCGGCAAAAGGGTAGTCACATCAGGCTCACGAAAAGAAAGGGGGACAGGTTGATGAAACTCACGGTTCCTGCGCACAATCCTATAAAGCGTTCAACACTGGCCGTTATAATAAAACAGGCGGGGTTTGAGATCGTGGATTTTCTCAAATTACTGAGGCGCTGAGATACGAGTAGCCAGTTTTTGCCTGTTGTTGGGCGGATCAGTATTTTCCTCCAGATTGAGCTCTCTAAACCTGTAGCCATTCTGATTTTTTAAGGCCTGAGCCACTCCTTCGCTGAGTTTATGAAGCCCACGACGACCTGGCCAAACCTCCTGAAATCCAGCGCGAGCACCAGCGCAATCCACCCCAGGAGAACCCAGAACCACAGAGGCGATGCCTTTGCCAGGCCCACCCCTGATACAACATGGCAAACAAAAGCGGTGAGCATTATCACGGCCTGATTCCGCGTTATTATTGCGAGAAGTAGCCAGAGAACACCCCAGATCCAGAAAAACAGGCCGGGGATTATTCCAAGATAAGCGCAATATGCCGCGCCCGCGCCGGTGAGGATCATATCCAGGGGAAAGTCCCATTTTGCCAGCCTTCCTTCGTTTCCTCCGGCCCTTGCGAGTCTGCCATCCAGGATGTCCGTTGTCCAACCCACGATGTAGAGCACGGTTCCCAGGCCGATGTTCTTTACCCCTATGGGTATGAACAGGAACAGAGCGAGGGAAATAAGGCCGCGCGAGGCCGTAAGGCAATCCGCGGCTGAGAACCCCGAGAGAAGCCACGATTGTTTCAGCCTCCAGCGCCTTTCCTTTTTTTCCTGTTCCCGAATGTCAACGCGTGCCGGCCTCCTGTTGTCGCCCTTTTGGGGAGGCCCCTTGTAATTCATTAACTACTCCCTCACCACCCTGTAGCCGTATGCCCCGAAGGCTGTTGTGATATTTCCGGTGGCCGCCTGGACCACCTCGTTCTCGCGAGAGACCGATACTTTGCCTGTGGCCCGGATTCCTCTCATTCCCGAGGTTGAAAGGCTGAATTCCAGGATGTATCCCTGTTTTCCCTCCAGAAGCCCGGTTCCCCTGTGGGTGTAGAGTGCCTTTCCGTTTGACAGGACTGCTTCCCAGCTCTGTCCCGGCGAGACCGGTTCCTGGGGCAGAGGAACGCACGGCGAGACCAATCCAGCCGCGGCAAGATCGCTCCACGGATCCGGAAGACCCTGGACATCCGCTTCCATGGTTTTGCCGCCAGGGGATACCTGCAGGATGATGGTGCCCTCCTGGTCGCCCGTGACCACTGTCGTGAGCGAGTAGTCAAGGTCAGAGACCTCTGTCACATGAACAGCCATTACGACCCTGGTTGTTTCGGGTTTTTCCTGGTTCCAGAAGATCAGTTTGTAGGAGATGTTGTAACCAACGCCAAGGTCAAGCTTCATGTGCGAAACCTGGGACGGCGCGCAGGACAGCAGAAACAGGATGCTGACGCTAAGCCTCCATGGATTTCCCCTTTCCCTTCGCGACATAACTGACCACCTCCTCTGCGAGGTGAGCAAATGCCCTCGCGGCTCCGGAATCGGGTTTTGCAACAACTATTGGTATTCCCGCGTCCGAAGCGGCCACCAGATCGATCTCCATAGGTATCTTCGCCAGGAGCGGAACCCCCGTTTCGCTTGAGAGTCTTTCTCCACCGCCCTCGCCGAAGATGTTTTCCTCGTGGCCACAACCGGGACACCTGTAGTAGCTCATGGTCTCAACGATGCCTATGGCCGGGACATCAACCTTTCTGAGCATGGCCAGGGCCCTGCGCACATCGTTCACAGCTAGAACCTGGGGCGTGGTGACCACCAGTCCCCCGGTTATCTCCACCAGTTGGGCCATGGACAACTGCGCGTCGCCCGTTCCAGGCGGGAGGTCAAGGACCAGGAAATCCAGCTCGCCCCAGTCTGTCTCAAAAAGGAGTTGTTCGTATGCTTTGTGAACAAGCGGACCGCGCCAGATGACCGGGCTGTCATCCTCAAGCATAAGGCCGAGGGACATCACCTTTACCCTGTAGGCTTCAACCGGGATTATTTTGTTGTCCTGGGCTCTTATCTCCGTGCCCTGGATTCCCATAAGGGTTGGCACCGATGGCCCGTAGACATCCGCGTCAAAAAGCCCAACACGCATTCCGCGGAGCGCCAGCTCGGCGGCCAGGTTTGCCGCAACTGTTGACTTGCCAACGCCGCCCTTTCCGCTCGTTACCAAGACTACATGCCTTACTCCTGGGATTGATTTCTTTTTCAGGTCTGAAACGCTCTTTTTCCCGGTGAGAACAGCGAAGTTGACCTCAAAATCCAGCTTTTCCGCGCCCTCTGTCTCAAGCAGTTTCCGCGCTTCGTCAAGTATGGGTTTCTCCTTGCCTCTCATTTGCTCAGGGAAAAGGAAAATCACCGAAACCTTTCCCTCGGTTATGGAAACGCCTTTAATAAAACCCGCTGACACAACATCGCTGTCGCCGTGCTTGACCTTTCTTAGAACATTATAAACATCCGGTATCTTCATGGGCAAATTATAATGCTTGCTGGCCCCTGGTTGCCCTTTGTCGGTCAAAAACCAGAAAATATCTCTCTGGTTTCGTGTTGGTGCTCAATAGGCGAAAGAGATGATTATTCTCAGGAAGAGCCTCCCCCTTCGTTCTCCGGCTTCTCTTCCTCGGCCTCTTTTTTGCTCAGGATCTTCTCTATCTCCTCAATGAGCAAGGCCTTTTGCTCGTTGTATTCCTCCGCGGTCATCTCACCCTTCTGATAGAGGAATTCCACCGTCCCCAGGTCAGCGAGAAGCCTCTGGCGCTTGGTGTATTTCTGTATGAAGAACCACGCGACCCCGACCACGATTATCGCGCCTATTGCCACTATGAGAGCCAGGAGCCACGGGGGCTGTTTCCCGCCACCGACCTTTATCTTTATTGCCTGTGAGAGGTCCTTTGGTGCGTAAAGGGTAACGGGCATTCCCCCGATGTTCGTTTCACCCATGGAGATCAGGTTTTTCCCGGATACCTTCAGGCCTGGATCGGCATAGATGTTGACCTGTTCAGGCTTCGGGTTTATGTCCCTCTCAAAGGTGAACGATCCCGGCATGACATACGAGAAGGCCAGGGAGGATATGCCCGGAAGCAGTTGTGGTCTCAGATAGAGGGTTTCCTTTGCCATTATGTAGTCCTCCGGCGGCCCCATGTAGAAGAAATCAGAGTAGCCCTTTGGCAAAGGCAGGGCCATGATGTCCGTCCCCGCGATTATCCGGTTCCCCCTGTTTTCTATGTGCAAGGCCTCAACGATTATGAGGGAATCCCCCTTGGCCTGAAACGCCATGTTGACCTGCTTCAGTGCTATCTGGTCGGGAGAACCGCCGCCCTCGTATATGAGGACCTTTCCCTGGCCGCCAGGGCCTATCGGTTCGGAGAAGAAGCTCCCCTCGCCATATATGACCTCCACGCCCACGGCTTGCGCTCCCTTTGGCTCGGTTATCTGGGCCTTTCCACTGATAATCAGAGTGGACTCAACGGGGGCTCCCCCCTCCGGTCCTATGCTGTATATGACGGCCTTCAGGGTGTCCGGCACCCTGCCTGGCTCGGTTCCGTTCTCAACGGTCAGGGTTATCGCTGATAAAAGGCTTAGAAAGATCATTTGCATTCACAGGGTAGGCGCGCCCGGAGGGAGTCGAACCCCCAGCCTTCGAATCCGTAGTCCGACGCTCTGTCCAGTTGAGCTACGGGCGCGAGTTTGATATTATATTGCGCGGAGATGAGCCGGCGCCAGGACAACTGGACATGGTTTTTTATTACAGGTCTCCTCTTGGCGCGGATCGGCTTTCCGTATTCGGATAGAAATTACCCAAGGTCACCCTGAAAAAAACGAGCGCTGAAGCATTGGAAAACCTTATAATTTATTTATGATCCTCCTCCTGCTTTCCCTCCGCCTCGCTTTTGTCGGGGACATAATGATGGGTTCTGACTGGGGAGATCTGAGTCCGCCCCCGGAT
>CBFGJU010000323.1:0-8975 GCA_965649155.1 Caldifarciminota bacterium
GCATACCTCCATGATTATAGAGCCTTTTGGTAGCTTTCATTTTGAGCTAGACGGGCCGTGTTGGGTAGCTATAATTATGAGCTAGCGCGCCGGCTTGTCCCGGTCCAGCATCCCGCGTTATAATTTGATCGTGCCCCGAAGTAGACGGAGAGAGATCAGATGGACCTGGTCAGGTTCATATTGCCGGATATCGCGGAGGCCCTCTCCGAGGGGCACTACACCGAAGTAAAGGAAGTCCTCTCTTATCTCTGGCCCCAGGACATAGTTGAGCTCCTTTCCGTTCTTCCCCCAAAGGAACAGGTTGTTGTTTTCCGATTGCTGGACAAGGAAACCGCGGCCGAGGTTTTTTCCGAGCTTGATCCTGACCTGGCCGAGGAACTGCTTGGGCACTTCACGAGCGAGGAGACACGCGCCATACTCGGGGAGCTTGATCCGGACGACCGGGCCGCGTTGTTTTCCGAGCTTCCCCCACAGGTCGTCAAGAGGACAATGGCCCTCATATCCAGGGAGGACAGACAGGAAGTCCTCACGCTTCTGGGTTTTCCGGAGGATTCAGCGGGCCGCGTCATGTCCACGGATTTCCTGGAGGAGCGCGGCTCTGCGACGGTCTCGGAGCTTCTTGACAGGATAAGGCGAACCCAACCAGAGGAGGAGGCCCTTTATCAGATAATGGTCACTGATGATGCTGGCGTTCTTCTTGGAACCGTATCAGCAGTTGATCTCCTTAAGGCCCGGCCCGATTCCAGGTTGTCCGAGATAATGGAAAGCCCCGTGCCAACTGTCAAGGCCGATGCACCATCCGAGGAGGCCGCGAGATTGCTCGGAAAATACAATCTTCTGGCTCTGCCAGTTGTGGATGCGGATGGCGAGCTCCTCGGCGTCATAACAGCGGACGATGTCATAGACATACAGACCGCGGAGGCCACGGAAGACTTCCAGCGCCTCGCCGCAATAGCCGCGCCGGAGGAAACATATTACAATCTAGGCATCTGGGGCAGGCTCTGGAGGAGGACGCCGTGGCTCGCGGCGCTTCTTTTGCTTGAAACCCTTTCTGGCCTGGTAATCCAGCATTTCCATGTTGTACTCGGTTCTGTCCTTGCGCTCAGCTATTTCATTCCAATGCTCACAGCGACCGGTGGCAATACCGGCAGTCAGGCAGTGACCCTCATGGTCAGGGCAATAGCGACCGGAGAGGCCAGGGCAAGGGATTTCATTAAGATATTGGCCGGAGAGCTTCTCACCGCGGTCATAATAGGAGCGATAACCGGCGGCCTCGCTCTGCTGGTGGCACTTCTCAGGGTCAACGATATCAGGATTCCCATCACGGTGGGTGTGGCTATGTTAGGAGTGGTGATAACTGCCAACCTGATGGGTTTCTTCATGCCCCTTCTCATCAAGTATGTCTTCAGGGTTGATCCCGCGGTCGCTTCTGCTCCGCTCATTGCTACCGTGATAGATGTGATTGGCCTGGGAATATATTTCGGAATAGCAGTCCTGATAATGGGGATATGAATTGCGACTTTGCCCTTGAGACCTGACGGCTCCTGGCTACCCGGCTCTATCTCAAAAGCTTCAGTGCCCTTTCACCCCTTACCAGGATATACACCCCGCCCTTCAACCCTGACATACGGGGCATGAAGTCCTCCCCAACATAGCCGTAGTCCATGACTGGCCTCCCTGACGCGTCATATAGAACTGCCCTTACCATGCCACCGGGGCCGGGTGTTTCTTCTGTTTCAACTGATATTACCAGGATGAGCCAGGCATCATCAGGGTAATATGCCCAGTGTGAGAAGAAGAACTTGTCGGCTCCGGTTCCAGAGATGCCCAGGCCGAACTGTGAGCCTGCCTTTGCTTTCAGATCCGCGATTATGTTTCCTCCCAGGAGAACCTGGAACTCCACATTAGGGCTTGATGGCGGCGTATATCCGGTCGTGTATGGCTCGTCTGCGCAGTCCTGAGCGCTGGGCGGATAGTTGCCGACCTTGTTGATGTTCATGGAGACCGTGCCGGAGTTGTTCGTGACCATGCGCAGATAGACCGCGCCTATGTTCATTCCAGCCACATAGCCAGGGATTGGCCAATACATGTACCCGCGAAGGTTGTTGCCAGCGCCCGTGCAACCGTTGGATTCAATCGGGCCCTGCCAGCCAAAGATATACTGGTAGTAGCCCGTAGGCTCACAGCAATCGCTTATGGTTTCATCAGCGAAAATCACAATTGTTAAAAGTAACATCTCATCACCTCCGAGTGGTGATATTATAACCGGAAAAGCGTGGACTGTCAAGGGCCAATACGGGATAATCTCTGTTCCTTTTACCCGTGCGGATTTAAATGAATCCGGAAAACCGCAAAGGGTTGCGCTTGCAAGATCGGACAGGTGATGGTTATTGCGGATCCTGCGGATTTATCACCAGGGAATCCAGGTCACGAACGGTTGAGTAGGGCACGAAACCCTCGGCTCTCGCCCTTTGATAAAGGTCTTCAATGTGATCCGGCTCCCTGCAGTAGTCAACTATTAGAACCAGCTTCCCCCCGGCCTTCGCAACCCTCAGGTTTGATAGGACATGCTCGGTCTCCGAGGGATCCTGTGGGTCGTCATCCATGTAATAGACATCCTCGTTTCCCGTTCCATCAATGGCCGAAAGGTAGGCAGGATCCTGCAGGAGGTCAGACGCGTTCTGCGGCACGATGAGAAAGCCGGGGAACGAATCCGCTATTGCCATGACCAGAGCCTTCATGGAGTCGCGGGCCCAGGGAAGCGAGTCCTGAAAATCCTCGTATGAGTCCACCTTGTCCAGGTAAAACCCGTCAAAGCCCTGCGCCTCAAGTTTTCCGAGATACTGGAACACTATTGCCTTCCAGCCAGGGTCCCAGTAGCGCACCAGGTAGTTGCCAGGCCACTCCGGGTTCTCCGGGCCGAGCCAGTCCGGGGGATTCGTGTCCCATGACGGGTTCCAATACCACCTGTAGTCCTCTGCCTCGCCGATTGATATGTAACAGAGCGCGAACTTGCCTGAGCTCTTTACCTCTTCTATCTCGTCAGGGGTGAACTCCTCATCCGCTGTCCCGTCGTAGGAGTAATCAATGACAGCGAGGTTGAAACCTGTCCCGGCTATATCACCTATGAACTCCTCTCGCGACTGGTTTTCTGAGGGCTGTAGCTGATAGACCCACGAGGACACATCCTGCCAGTCCGGCCTAACAGCCTCCTGACCTGAGCAGGAGAGCATGATAATAAATGGGAAAACGGTCTTTTTCATAGGCCTATATTATACATCAAAAGGACTATTGCCGGATCATGGAGGCCTATGCCCCGCTCATTCCCCGGTCTTCTGCGCGATGAGGCCCCTGAGTCTCTGCGCCCTGGCCTTTATCTCCTTGACCTTCGCGTTGGTGAGTATGTTCGGCAGGATGACATTGCCAAAGAGCAAGCTCAGAAGGAGAACCAAAAGGGCCACAGCGACTCCCGTAAACACAGCTATGATCAATGTGATCACTATTATAAATGGCCATACAAAGGCCTCCGCACACCCGCTCGGCCCTTCCTCGGTCGCGTCCTCGTAGATGTTCTTGCCAACCAGCCATCCCAGGAAGCCGCCCAGGCCAACTCCAAGGCATGTTGAGCCGATGCAGGTCTGCGGTGTCATCTTCCCGGCCGACATCTCAAGCCGAGCGTTGGCCATCTGGCTCGGCCGAACCTCTGTCTCCGCGCCGTGGCCGAAGACCTTCAGGGTAGAATCCGTCGCGCCCAAAAATGTGGTTTTTTCGGTTCTGCCGGTGTTCAGGTCCTGATATACCAGTTTCGTGCCCGCGGCCTCCTCGGCTATCTCAGGATCGGCCAGGACAGCCGGTTCGGGAACCTGCACAACCTCCTTGTGATAGAATACCGCGCAGCCCGTCCCAACAAACGCCAGAACTGAAGCAAATGTTATCTTTTTCATGCCACTGAAATTATAATGTCATGTGTCAAAGGGGAACATCCCGCGTGATCCTTCACCCGGATGGCCTCGGAATGGCTTAACTTAAGGCCAGGTTTTAGATTCCCTGATTTACGCCCGTAATCAACCAATCTGGCTCCCGGAGCCGATTTCAGCGCGCCAAGACCAGACCGGGAAAGGCTCTCCATCCCGCCTCTTGTCCGTGGACAGCCCGGCGCCTTAGAATATTCACATGAGCGGATTGATGATAGCCTTCTTGGCGCAGGTTTTTCCCCACTCCTACGATGTGGAATTTTACGGGATATATCTGACCATTGACCCCGTGCCGGACACCTTATTCGGGATGGGAGAGATAAGAGGCTTCGCCTCCGGAGGCCTGGACTCCGTGGACTTTCACCTTGGCGCCGCGCTTACAATTGACAGCGTAAGGCTGAACGACATCCTGGTAACCTTCTCCAGGGTTGGCGATACTGTTTGGGTTTCGGGCCCGGTCCCCCAGGACTTCATCATAGAAGTCTTCTATCACGGCCACCCGACAGCGGGCCTTTACTTCAACTACTGGGGTTTCTTCTCCGCTTGCCTTTCCCCGAACGGTGTAAAGGACGCTCACCAGTGGTATCCGTGCTATGACCACAACGGAGACAAGGCGGACAGCGCGCGTTTCGCCTATACCGTGCCAAAGGGGTTTGATGTCGCCGCGAACGGCGTTTTGGACTCCGTGGTTGACCTCGGGGACTGGAAAACCTATTACTGGTCAACCCGCTATCCCATAGCCAATTACCTGGTCGCGGTTTCTGGCTCGGATTATTATGTAAAATTCACCGATTCCTGGCGCGGGATGCCCCTTTGGTATTACCCTTTCACATACGACACCGCTGACCTGCGCAATGATGTCCAGTCTGTCCCGGACATGCTTGACTACTTTTCCTCGCTTTTTGGCGATTATCCCTTTATTGACGAGAAGTTCGGTTACGCGGAGAGCAACCTCTGGGGAGGGGGATTCGCGCTTGAGCACCAGACCATGGTCGCTATGGGGACTTATTGGGTCACTGGCAACGGCTACCATGTCCTGACCTACGCGCACGAGCTCTCGCACCAGTGGTGGGGTGATTGGGTGACCTGTCAGGACTGGCCCCATGTCTGGCTCAACGAGGGCTTCGCTTCATACTGCGAGGCCCTTTATGCGGAGCACATCGGCGGGGTTTCCAAGCGCGACAGCGTAATGAGCAAGTTCAAGAGCCTATACTTCTCCGAGGATTCCCACGACAGGTTTCCCATATACGATCCGCCTATGGATTTCATGTGGGGCTACACGGTCTACAAGAAGGGCGCGTGGGTCCTGCACATGTTACGCTGGGTCATGGGGGACGGAAATTTCTTCGCGGCTCTGAAGAACTACGCCACCTCCCACGGCGGCGGCACTGCCGTGATCCCTGATTTTCAGGCCGCGGCTGAGGCTGTCCACGGGTCATCCCTGGACTGGTTCTTTCGGGAGTGGATATACGAGGCTGGCTACCCTGAGTTCAACTACAACTGGTTCGTCCGGGACGAGGGGGGCAGTTACGAGCTCAACCTCTACCTGAGCCAGGTCCAGGACAACGCGCCTGTTTTCATCATGCCAATTGAGATAATGATAGCCGGCGCGTCGGACACCCTCCGAGACACTGTATGGGTCAACGAGCGCGGGGAGCGATTCACCTGGAAGCTTTCCTTCATGCCGGATAACCTCCTTATTGATCCCGGCGAGTGGGTTCTGAAGAAGACGCGCTACACCGAGGTCGCGGAGGGCCCGGTTGACGGAGGCTTTCTCTTTTTGAAAGTCCTTACCAATCCTGTGAAGGGAAGGCTCCCTCTCTCATACTGCCTGCCGGAGGACGGCGCGGTTTCCCTGAGGGTCTACGATGTCACGGGAAGAGTTTGCCTGGATGCCTTCTCCGGCCAGGCAAGCGCTGGAACCCACGAATTGAGCGTCCCTGTGGACGGCTTCGCACCAGGGGTCTACATCCTGCGTCTGCGCTCGCGGTGGGGTTCGCTATCCAGGAAGTTCACTGTTTACTAGGCTATGGCCCTTTAGATGTCTATCAGGATGACCTTTATTGGCACTGCGGGGAAGTGTCTCTTGAGCCTTTCAATATCATCAATTAGCTGTTCTCCATAGGAAACCCCGGATGACATCTCTTTATGCAAGGCATAGGCAGGGACTATCTCAACGCCAACATCGCAATGGCTCTCGTTGAAGAAATACTGGAACTTGGCGAGATCGTAGAACATGAAGGCATACTTGCCCATCTGAACCTCAACTAAAACTTTATCCTTCTGGAAATCTATCTGTTTAAACGATCTGACTGGCTCAGCGGGAAGTCTCTCGTCCGTATAGGGAAATTTCAGGTCATGATAGCTCCGAAGCTCTTTGAACCCTCGTTTTGCAAAGGCTTTTTTGAAGGCGGCGTTCATCTCTTTCGGATTGTAAAGAAGATTTCCTGCCTTGCCTTTCTCCTTGCTGATCTTGGTTTTTGGCGCCTGCACCTCGTTTATGATCTCGTCTATTTCGGACTCAATTACTGGGTATCTGACTTTTAATATCTCAAGCCCTCCGAGGTGCGAATACTCATAGACTTTTCTCACAATAAACCACTCCCACGAGACCGTTTCTCGCCCGGCGGCTCATATATCGGTGTCCCCATTTCACGAATTCTGAGCTTGCCTTTGGAAAAAAGATTTAACCTTTCAAGGCCCCTGGTATAATAGCCGGTGTTTATCTCAGCGCCGATGAAACGCCTTTTGTGTTTCAGAGCCGCGATAGCCGTGGACATTACCCCCATGAAGGGATCGAAGACCCACTCGTCCTCGTTGGTAAGCGCGAGAACCAGCCTTTCCACGAGTTCAACCGGGAACTGGGCCGGGTGCTCGGTTTTCTCAGGGTGATTCCACTTGACATTCGGAATGTCCCAGACATCTGTCGGGTTCTTGCCCAGCGGATTGCATGAAGGTTTGCCCCTGTTCGGCCCCTTGTGGAACTTCTTGCCGGGATACTTTTGGGGAACCCGAACCGCGTCAAGGTTGAAAACAAAAGGTTCACCCTTTGTGAACCACATTATAACCTCGTATCTGCCGGAAAATCTCTTTGATGCGTGAAGCCCATGCCTGAAGTGCCAGACTATACGGTTGCGCATGATGAGGCCGAGCTCCTTGAAGATGGGATAAAGCAGGTAATCTATGGGGATGATACTGCTATTTTTGACCCAGTTCCCGACCTGCCAGCATATTGAACCACCAGTCTTTGTCACCCTGTAAGCCTCTTTGATTATCTCTCTGTGCCAGCGGACATACTCATCAAGGTCAAGCTTGGGTTCATATTCCTTGCCTATGTTGTATGGAGGAGAGGTTACCGTAAGTCTGACCGTTTCGTCGGGAACAGCCCGAACCAGTTCAAAAACATCACCCAGGTAGAGGCACAGATCGGCTCTCTCATCCCATTTATTTGACACAGAGACCGTTCTTTCCTGTGGAAGGATTCCAAGAGGAACGGTAGCCCTTCCGTTCAAGAGCCCGGATAAAGCTCCCACATCCCGTCCAAACAGCTCTTCACTCACTCGTTTTCTCCACCTTCCTCGGCAGATATTTGCCTATGTATTCCCTCCTTATCTTGGTCAGCTCGCCCTCCGGCATCTCCGAGAGCAATCTCCAACCCACCTCAAGGGTTTCCTCTATGGTCCTGGCTTCCGTGCCCTGGCCTATCATCTCGGACTCAAACCTGTCGGCGAACCGGAGATACATCCTGTCCATGTCCCCCAGAGCGTCCTCGCCAACGATGGCCACGAGCCTGCGCATGTCCTTTCCCCTCGCGTATGCGGCGTAGAGCTGGTTTGACCACTCCCGGTGATCCTCCCTCGTTTTGCCCGGGCCTATACCCTGGTTCATCAACCGGGAAAGGCTCATCAGGACATCTATTGGCGGAAAAACGCCCTTGCGGTGCAGTTCGCGGGAAAGGAATATCTGGCCCTCGGTTATGTAGGCCGTCAGGTCCGGAATGGGGTGGGTGATGTCATCGTCCGGCATGGTCAGGATGGGTATCTGGGTTATTGAGCCCTTGCGCCCCTTGACGCGGCCAGCCCTCTCATATATGGTCGCCAGGTCGGTGTATAGATAACCAGGATAACCGCGGCGTCCTGGGACCTCGTCCCTCGCGGCGGATATCTCACGAAGGGCCTCAGCGTAGTTGGTCAGGTCGGTCAGGATGACCAGGACATGGTAATCAAGTTCAAAAGCGAAATATTCGGCCGCGGTGAGCGCGAACCGGGGAGTGAGTATTCGCTCTATGGTCGGGTCATCCGCCAGGTTTATGAAAGCGATAAAACGCGAGCCAGCGCCCATTTCCGCGAATTCATTGAGAAAGAAGGCGTATTCGCGCTGGGTAAGGCCTATGGCCCCTAGGACAACCAGGAACTCCTCGCCCTCGCCCCTGACCGTAGCGTGGCGCATTATCATGGTCGCTATCTCGTTCGCGGGCAGGCCCGCGCCGGAGAATATGGGCAGTTTCTGGCCGCGGACAAGGGTGTTGAAGCCATCAAGCGCTGAAACGCCCGTCTGGATGAAGTCCTGGGGCCGGCCCCTCGCGACCGGGTTTATGGGCGCGCCAACTATGGGGAGGCGTTTTTCGGGCACGACCGCAGGAAGTCCGTCCCTGGGCAGGCCTCGGCCGTTGAATATCCGGCCTATCATGTCCCTCGCGACACCGAAACGAACGACATCCTCTCTGAGCCTAACGCGCGCGCTCGCGACATCAAGTCCCAGGGTTCCCTCCAGGACCTGTATGACCGCGAATTCCCTGTTGACCTCAAGGACCTGGCCGGCCCTGTGGGTGCCGTCGCCCAGTATAATGTCAACCTGGGCGCTGTAGGAGAGCTCCTGCGCGCCGTGGACGACGAGCAGGGGCCCCGAAATATATCTCACATCCGTGTATTCTTTCGTCGTCAGGTCTTCCCTTTCTTCGGGCATAGCGAAATTATATTGGCTACCAGTTGCCTGTTGCCA
>CBFGJU010000324.1:0-8945 GCA_965649155.1 Caldifarciminota bacterium
CCGACAGGCGCCCTCCCAGACCAGGTGTTTCTCGTCCAGCCAGAAGTATTGATCCTCGGCAATTGCCTCGGTTGTCAGGTCAACTCCAAGGGAGGGAACGCGAACTCGCCAGCGAAGCGGATACCTACCCACCGAATCCTCGTCCATCCAGTAGTGACCCAGCGGTTCTGCCTGGAATTCTCTTA
This sequence comes from Caldifarciminota bacterium, assembly GCA_965649155.1. Classification (GTDB taxonomy): domain Bacteria; phylum Hydrothermota; class Hydrothermia; order JBDRYB01; family JBDRYB01; genus JBDRYB01. Next base: position 186 of record CBFGJU010000324.1, read on the forward strand.
TGGCAGTGCAATTCCCATCCCTATCAATGTAAGTGCCAAGCAGGTATAGCTCCAGGAGTTTCCCTTGCTCGTCACGAAACCGATAGAGCATGAGCTCGGTGCCGTCGTCAAACCGGAACGAAAACCAATCATATCCCCATCCCCTGTCCCAACTGCCCCACTGGTGATCCATCCAGGCATCGCCCTGAAGCGTGAGCTCAAGGTCTCCGGCAGTCAGGGCGCCCCTTGCGCTCATCCTGCTGATGGAGTAATAGGATGAAGTGTCCAGTTGACTCATTTGAACATATCCGGAATCCCCATGAGTTGCCGGGGGTTTCAGGCCGTGAACCTCAAGCTCAAATGAGAAATGAGGTTCGGTTATCCCGAAAACAAAGGTGGTCCCGGATATTTGTCTCAGATACCTGTTTCCAACATTGAGATCAAGCGTATCGCGAGCATACCAGCGTTCCAGTTTTGGATATGCCTCAAGCTTCTGAAACACGGGCTTGCCGGTTTTCAGGTTCGTCATGCCGAAAACCCAAACCTGGCTTCTCATGAAGCGAAAGACAATGTAGAAGTAGGAATAATCTGTTCCCCGTTGATCCTTCAAAAGGCCGCTGAAATACCACCACTCCTTGCTGACATTCTCGTGGGGACAGTGATCCTGCGGGAAGGTTAAACCGAGGAGGGTTAAAAGGGTCAGGCACTCAATAGCGTGGCGAAATCGGCCGCGCGTATGCGTCCTCCTATCACTTGCCCAGTTGGCCCCAGGAGGAAACAACCTTCATCCGGAACCTCAGACTGTCAGCCTTTGCCTCCTGGCCCCTCTCCTCATATAGATACGCGGCCCGGCCGAGCTCCTCGCCGGCCTCGGTGTAGCGGTCCATCTCAAGATAGAGGAAGGCAATGAGCTCGTGAAGCCGGGGGTCGTTCCGGAGTTGCATGGCCTGCCGGTAGTGCTCCTCGGCCATCTCAAACAGGGCCTGGTCGCCCTTCTCTCTGGCAAGGGTCCACAGGAACGACGCGTATTCCTCGTGGGTGGTCGGGTTCAGGGGATCCCGTTGAAGGGAAAGTAGGTAGCAATTCTCTGCTTCCTGCTGGCTACCCATTGCCCAGGAACACCTCGCCATCTCACGAAGGCCAGCGGGATCAAGCCTGTATGACTCAAAGGCCTCCTGGGGAGAAATGGGAGTTGTTCCGCGAGATTGAATCAGGAGGGTGCTTATAGGTTCTGGTTCAACGACAAAGGCCTGGCCGCTCCTCCCGGTGGCAGTTATCATGCCGACAACCACCCTGTTCGGGCCGTGAATGGGGTCACTGACCAGCGGCGAGCCGCTGTAGCCAGGAACGGGCCCAGATGAAACAACCAGGTTCTTCGTTCCGTCGCTCCAGGTTTCCTCTCTGAGGAATTCCAGGCGCATTGGCCGCATCAGGATTGATTTCTGCCACGGATACGGGATGACCGCCGCGGCAAGCCTTGCCTGGTTCTGGCTTCCAAGAGTCATCGGGGTGGTTACGGTGTCAGCAACGGACAGCAGGCATATGTCGTTCCTGGGGTCCATCCCCAGGACCCCGATGACCGGAATGGTGTCGCCAGACCTACCGAGAACGCGAAGGTCTTTTACCCTGTCAGAGGGACTTTGTGGGAAAACAACATGACAGCAGGTGGCCACTATGCCCCTGGCCACGAAGAAACCCGCCCCGCGGCAACTGGCTGAACCGAAGCTCGCTTCTATGCCAACAACGGCCATGGTATCCACATTTTCAAGATACCACGGCACCCCTCCAACCAGGAGGGCGAGAAGAACCATGGCTATATTTTAATGGATGACACGGACGCGATCAAGCTGGAAATCAACCCTGCCCTCAAGTTATAATTTCCTCGTGCCGGTCATATTACCTTTTGAGGGACGCGATCCAAAAGTGGACGCGGCCGCGTTTATAGCCGAGACAGCGGCCATCACGGGGGATGTTGAACTAGCACCGGGAACATCGGTCTGGTATGGCGCGGTTCTCCGCGGAGACACCAACATCATCCGGGTCGGCGAGAACACCAATATCCAGGACCTGTGCGTTCTCCACGGGGACGCTGATTGGCCAGTAATCATAGGAAAAAGGGTCACGGTTGGCCACGGGGCCATACTCCACGGGTGCCAGGTGGAGGATGATTGTCTGATAGGCATGGCCTCGGTTATAATGAACGGATGCGTCGTGGGAACAGGGAGCATAGTGGCCGGCGGAACGGTTCTGTCCCCTGGAACCAGAGTACCGCCCAGGAGCCTGGTGATCGGTGTGCCCGGAAAGGTGAAGCGTGAGGTGAGCCAGGAGGAGATAAACGGTCTGATACGCCATTCCTGGGAAGTCTACCTGGAGCTAGCAAAACGAACCAGGCAGGGTGATAAGTGAACGCTGTCTTTGCTTTGTTGCTGGTCGCGGGAGGGGAAAGGATAACCCTTCCGCCAGTGGTGGTCATGGTTCCCCTCTCTGGAGAGATAGCCCCCCTGGGCGAGGAATTCCTCAGGGGCTGGAGGATGGCGGTTGGAAACGCTCTTGAATACGAGGTGGTTGATACATATGGCTCGCCGGATTCCGTGCTAAAGGTCCTTGAATTCCTTGCCGGGGCAGAGGGGCCAGCTTTGGTGGTGGGGCCACTGCTTTCGGTAACATCCCTTCCTGCGGCCGAGTTCGCGATGCGAAACAGGCTTCCCATATTGCTCCCGACAGCAACGGATCTAAGGCTTGGGACATTCGGCAGTTATGTCTTTCCGTTCAACTACAACCTTTTCCTTGAAACCGCCTACATAATGGAGGTCATGGGCGAGCGGGTGGGGAAAACGGGCTGGTTACTGCTTTATCCGGACATGGCCGGCGAAAGGGCCGTGATCCAGTGGCTGATCTCGCAGGCAGGAGAGTTCGGCATAAGCATACTTGATACGGTCGTCTATTTGGAAACGGACATGGCCTATGACGCGCTGGCAAAAGCAGCGGTTGCCAGGGGGCCGAATGTGATATTCGCGCCCTCAGGTTCAAAGGCGTCCGCGCTCGTTTTCCTGTCCATGAGGAAGCGCGGCCTGAAAAGCCCAGTGCTTGGCCTTGACAGCTGGCTCTCGCCTGAGGTGGCAGAATTGGTCTCAGGGGCAATGGGAGGCCTTTATGTGGTCGGACCTGAGAGGGGTGATTTCATGGCCAGGGCACTGGCCCAGGCCCAGAAAGAGGAGTTTGAGGAACGCTACAGACAGCAGTTCGGTTCCGCGCCAACGGAGGTCGCGGGAAGGGGTTATGACTCCGGAGGAATAGCAAAAGAGGTCTGTTTTGACAGGCCGGACAGGGAGACTGCCAAGCGCAGGCTTCTCCTGATGGGTATATACAGGGGAGTAACCGGGGACATCATGCTGTCAAAGGATCCCGGGCTCCTGGCTCTTTACATCCTGAAGAAGGGTGGATTCAAAAAGGACGAGAACTATGGGAAAGAAAAAGGAAAGCCTTGAGAAGAGGCTGAAGAAAGCCGCAAAGAAAGAAGGTGGGGAAAAGAAACCCGAGGAAGCCGGGCTTAAGGCGCCGTCAAAGGTTGCCGAGGAGCGATCCGGAACTGGCAAGGTGAAGCTGAGTCGTCCCAGCAGGCTAACGCAGGAACCCATCGTGAGAACAGAGACGCCCTTTGGGCCGCTGAACTGGTGGCTTCTCGCTGGTGGCGTGATCCTCGCCGCGTTGGGGTTCGTGTTCCTGTATTTCGGGGACACGATAGTCTCAACAACCCTGCTTGTCCTGGGCTACTGCGTGGTCATACCCGTTGCTCTCCTGATAAACCCGAAGATACTGAAAGGGAAACCAAAGGGAGAGGAAGGGGCCCCGGAGAAAACCGAGTCAACGGGCAAGCCCGGCGCAAAGTTGGAAACCACTGTCCAAACGGAACCCGCTGTTCAGACCGAACCGGAGCCGCGGCCGGGGTCGGAGGTCTCCGAGAGGGGAAAGAAGGAAGGGGGAACGGAAGGGTAGTCCTCATAAACTCCGGCGCCCCTGCCTTGTTGAGGAAAATATTCGCGGGTGTCGGGAACGCAACGGGCCGGTTGTCCTTGATCGTCATCGGATAAAGAGCTTATAATTTCGTTCCGGGCGAGTAGTTCAGCTGGCGAGAACGCTGGTCTCACATACCAGAGGTCGCAGGTTCAAGTCCTGCCTCGCCCATGTGGACTGCTGTCCACGGGATACCCTGGGCGATTGGCGCAGTTGGTGAGCGCGCTTGCTTGACATGCAAGAGGTCGGAGGTTCAAGTCCTCCATCGCCCATTTTTTAAGGCCATCAGGAAGACATGAAGAGAACATACCAGCCATCCAGGACAAAACGGAAGAGGACCCACGGGTTCCTGGTGAGAAAGAGGACCCACGGCGGCAGGGCAGTCATAGCCAGGCGCCGGCGCGAGGGCAGAAAGCGCATCTGCGTCTGATCGTGGAAAGAACCTGCTTTTTGACCCATGGCGGATGAGGAAAAAACCCGCCAACTTGGGAAGGGGCTCAGACTCACCAAGGACAGTGAGATAAGGCGGGTCATCAGGGGAAGAAAAAAAGAGACCAGATGGGCAACGGTATTCTTTTTGGCCCAACCAGAAACCAGGGCCGCGTTTTCGGCCAGGAAAGCCCTGGGCAACGCGGTGGCCCGGAACAGGGCGAAACGCAGGCTCAGGGAGTTTTTCAGGCAGAACAGGGAACGAATGCCGCGGGGGTGGTATCTGTTTATGGCAAAGACCGAGGCCGCGGATGGGGATTTCTCCGAGATGTGCCGAGGATTGCTGGAAGAGCTGTCACAGCTCTCCTGATATTCCTGATAAAACTTTACAAGCACGGCGTTTCGCCACTGCTACCCTCATCCTGCAGGTTTCACCCAACCTGCTCCGAATACGCTATCCTGGCCCTTCAGAGACGCGGTCCCATAATTGGCCTCGGCCTCTCGGCCTGGCGACTCCTCAGGTGCGGCCCATGGTCCGAGGGGGGATATGACCCTGTGCCTGAACCCGGCGGGAAACCGGAGATCAGCCCGAAACCTTGCCTTAAAGAGGAGCGAGCATGAACAAGCGAACCTGGATAGCTCTCGGCGTTTTCGCGGTCCTCTTGGTTGCATATCAGGTATGGATATATTTCTCCGGGAGATCGGGAAGCCAGGCGCCCAGCGCGGCTGACACGAGCCAGGTTCAACCATCGGTCTCGCAGGCCCCTGCGGACACCGGGCCAGAACCCCCCCCGGAAACCACGAAAACGGAGCCGGCCCCATCCTTCGCGGACGAAGGCCTCATCAGGGTTGAAACGCCCAGGTTCACCGTTGAGCTTACGAGGCGAGGAGGCAGGATATACTCCCTGACCCTGAATGGCTTCAAGGGTCCGGACAGGAAGGATAACCGCGTCAACATAGTGAAACCCGGCTCGGAGTTCATGGCAACCTGGTTTGACCATGGGCTTTACTGCACCTCGCGCGACAGCGTGCTCAGCGTTGAGGGGGGAAAGGACATCACCTTATCTTTTGAAGGCCCGGAGGGGAAGAAATTCTACACCTTCTCCGAGGGCTACACCTTCTCTGTCTGGCTTGAGGGACCGGATACCTCAAGGCTGTATCTGAGACCCTCTCTGTCCGTGACAGAGTCCGACAGGACAAAGGATATATCCGAGCACCACTTCATCTATCAGAGAAACGGAAAGGTGGCCTCCGAGTCCATAAAGAAGGTCCTCGGTCCCGGAAAAGGAACGCCGGGGGACAACATAGGCTGGTTCGGCACCAGGAGCAAGTATTTCCTGTTCGCGTGCGTCCTGCAGGAGGGCGCGCTAAAAAGCCTCGCCGCGACAGCTGAGTCCGACACAGTCATGAAGATAGAGGCGACCCTGGAGAAGACGCCCGTCTCCCTGCTGGTTTATGTTGGGCCTTTTGACTACGATGTGCTGAGGAAGGTTGGCTATGGCCTGGAGGAGAGCTACTCGTTTGGTTTCTGGCTCATAGCGCCTTTCGCAAGGCTAATATTCATCCTGTTCAGGTGGCTTCACTGGCTCATCCCTAACTACGGCTGGGTGATCCTGGTTTTCTCACTGGCCATGAAGCTGGTGTTCTCGCCCCTGTCATACAAGACATACAAGTCCATGAAGAAGATGCAGGACCTCAAGCCAAAGATGGAGGCCCTGCAGGCCAGGTTCAAGGACAAGCCAGATGAACTGAACAAGGCAGTGATGGAGCTCTACAAAGGTGAGAAGGTCAATCCGCTTTCGGGATGTATTCCGGTTCTCCTGCAACTGCCCATTTTCTGGGCACTATACCAGGTGCTCAACATGACCATAGACCTGCGGGCCGCGCCCTGGATATTCTGGATACAGGACCTCTCGGCAAAGGACCCGTTTTATGTCCTTCCAATAGTCATGGGCGCGATAAGCCTGTTGAACGGGTTCCTCCAGCCGTCCGCGGACCGGCAGGCAAAACTCACATCCGCCCTCATGGCGGGGGTTTTCACCTTCATATTCCTGAATTTCCCGGCGGGGATCGTCCTTTACTGGTTGAGCTATAACCTTTACAGCATAGCCGAACAGGCTATTTTCCGGAGAATGCTCAAGAAGAAACCGGAGGCCTGATCATGGAATACATAGATTCGGAAGGCGCGACACCGGATGAGGCACTGAGAAAGGTCCTGTCCAAGGTTGGACTTGAGCCCCAAGGCGTGAGATACGAGGTCATCTCGCACGGCGGCCCAACCAGCCGGGCCAGGGTAAGGGTATGGATAGAACCAAAGGAGGTCCAAGAAGCAAAAGAGGTCATAAAGGAGTTCCTGAAAAAAATGGGAGTCAGGGCAAAGGTAGATTTTCTCCTCCTGGAGAAAAAGCATTACCGCGTGAACCTGAGAACGCGTTCTTGGGATCGCGTTCTCATCGGCAGGGGCGGCGAGACCCTCAGGTCGCTTGAGCACCTGATGAACCTGATACTGCGCAGGTGCAGGGTCAGGATACAGATGGACCTGGACATATCTGGATACAGGGAACGACAGAGACAGTTCCACCTGAACAAGGCCCTGGCAATAGCGGTCAGGGTAAAGGAAACTGGCCAGGAAATGACCCTGGATACGGTTCCCCCGGACCAGAGACACTACATCAGGGAAGCGCTCAGGCTTGATCCCGAAATAAGGGTCTATACCGCTGGCCGAGGAAAGGAAACCTGCCTGGTGGTGGCGCCCAGAAAGCCCAGGTCCGGGACAGCATAGTGCCCCGGGCAAAAGCCGAGAGGGTATCTATCTCCGGCTGGCATGATCTGTTGTTCTCAATTCCGCATTTCCTCATTCAGCTCCGGGAGCATTGAATGTCAAGAACAATAGCCGCTGTGGCAACACCGCCCGGCAGGGGCGCTTTGGCCGTTGTTCGCCTCACAGGGCCGGAAACGAGGGCGATTCTCGCGAGGGTATTCCGGGGAAAAACCAAGCCTGAGCAATTCAGGTCCGCAAGGATATATTTTGGAGAACTGGTTTCGGGCGGGCAAATAATTGACAGGGTGGGTGTAGCGTTCTACGAAGGGCCGGGCAGTTACACCGGAGAGGACATGGCCGAGATAACCTGCCACGGCGGCGGATTGGTGCCAGCGCTCATCCTGGAGGCCCTGGTCCAGACAGGCGCGAGCCTGGCGGAACCGGGGGAATTCACGCTTCGGGCATTTCTCAGTGGAAAGATTGACCTTGCCGGAGCCGCGGGCATCAACGCTTTGTCCCTGGCAAAGACGGAAAAAGCCCACCGGGCCGCGATCAAGAGGGTGTCAGGGGAAACGGGAAGGGCATTCGCCGGATTCAGGAACGAGTTGGCAGGGCTTCTCTCTGAGTGCGAGGCCAGGCTTGATTTTCCTGAGGATGTGCCGGGGCTGGACGAAAATGAATTTCGGAGGAGGCTGAGGGAATTGGAGGATAAAATAGGGGCTTTTCTGGATTCCACGGGCAGGGCAGAATCACTCTGGGAAGGGGTATCCGTCGTGATAGCCGGACCGCCGAACGCCGGAAAGAGCACCCTCTTCAACGCACTCCTGGGATACGAACGGGCAATAGTCCACCATGAACCTGGGACAACAAGGGACTACATATCCGAGGCCCTGGAAATAGGAGGATACCTGATAAGATTATATGACAGCGCGGGCACGGGCGAGTTTGCTGGCGCGGTTGACAGGGAGGCCGTGAGAAGAAGCCTTGAGCTCATGAAGGCCGCGGACATCGTCGTCTATCTGCTGGAACCGGGCTCAGGGACAGACTATCCAGGGGACAAGAACATAATTAGGGTCTGTTCAAAATCCGACCTCCTGGTTGGGCCGGCCCCGAAGGGCGCGATCCCGGTTTCTGGCCTTACAGGCGAGGGATTGGAGAAGCTGATCGGCGAGATAGTCACCAGGGCTGGAAGGATAGCAGGCGGGGACGAGGCGCTTCTGGACAGGGAGCGCGAACTCCTCGCGGAGGCGCGTTCATGCCTCAAGAAGGCAGGAGAAGATGGCCTTGGCCTTGAGCTTGTAGCGGAAAAACTCTGGGAGGCTGGCAGGGCAATGGACAGACTCTTGGGTCTTGACCTGCCGCGTGATGTCATAGAAGGAATATTCTCAAGGTTCTGCATCGGCAAGTAGGGACAGGCCTTGTGCCTGTCCTTCTTTTTATCTAATGCCTAATCCGCGTCAGCAGTTCAGCGATCGCTTTATAACCCACTTCCTGCGCAAAATCCCTTCCCAGGCGGAACCGAAGGTCTCTCCTACGCTACGCTTGGAGACTTTCAGTTCGGTAGGAGAGTTTTCCAA
>CBFGJU010000325.1:0-8920 GCA_965649155.1 Caldifarciminota bacterium
TTTGGCGAGGCATTTGAACACGGATACCAAGACATGAAAACCCTCCTTCAGCTGAACTACCCATCATTTCTCAGACCAGGGGTGTTATGCTGAAAATCAGAAATGAGCATATTTGGGGAAAGGATCACCCCCAGCCCCTCGCCGGGCCTCGCTCTAAAATCCCCTGTATGAGGTTCGGGGTCTTCCGGTTAACATATGGGCCTGGATGAGCGAGAACTTTGGAGCTGATATATGGAAGAGCAACACGAGACCATAGTCCTGGAAAAGCCGTGGCCATCCTTCTGGAGGAGGATCAGGACAAAGCTAGTCGGCCATGACCAGGAGATGGAACGAACGAGGGTCGTAGGCTTCTGGCCTGAACCCGATACCCTCGTGAGGATAAGGGCCGTCAACCCCAGGCCGAGGAAACACATGACCCAGAGGGAGGTCGCGGAATACACGGGCCTTGACCCTGCTACCATATACAGGATGAGAAGGGACGGGACAATACCGGGATACCTCTGGCGCCAGCTGAAGCCCCGTGGCAAGGTTATCTTTGACCGGGAGGCCTTCATCGCATGGTGGGAGGGCCTGGCAGGGAGGTTCCCTGAGAGGCCGAGGATGGGTTTCGGGGACAGATATGGCGTGTAGCTGGTCCGCTTTTCGGCCGGATGACCCATCCATGCTAATCCAAAAAGTGTGCGTATAGTGTGCGCGTTTTGTCCCAACTCGTGCAATTCCCGCAACAAAATCCTGACATCAGAACGCCCATCAGAAAAGGGTTTCAGAGGTATGTGGACATGGAATCAAGTCTGGAAAAGGGATCCAAAAGAACAGCTCGCGTAAATCCTTTGGTGACGCGGATTGCAAGGTAGGCCGTCCAGGATTTGAACCTGGGACACCCGGATTAAAAATCCGGTGCTCTACCACCTGAGCTAACGGCCCGGACTGATATTATAAAGCAGGCACGAGGCCGAGCGCACTCACTCGCCGAGCAATTCCCCTAGTATTTTCCTCATCCTCTCAACATGCGAGCCTTCCCAATAGACCCTGCCACACGCGGTACACCTTGAGAACTCCTCGTGAGTTGAATAGGTGTGCGGCGGAACGAGGTCTTTTATCTCCTTCTTTCCGATGCTCTTGAGCTCCGCGTTGCAAACAGGACAACGAGTGAAGGGTTTGAATCTTTCCTTGAGTTCCAGCTCCCCAACAACCTGTCTCAACTGCTCCCTCGGCTCATCCGACAAGAGAACCAGGCTTTTCGCAAGCGGAAGATCCGCGGCCTTCCTGTTTCTGGTGATGAGAACCCTCCCCTCCCGGACAGCCCTCGCGGCGAGGTCATAGACCGAGCCGGAGGCCATCTCCGCGTCAAACCCAAGGAACCTTAGCCACCGGCAGAGCTTGCCCGCGTGCTGGTCAACCAGGAACTTCATCCTGAGAGCAATATAAGAAGTTCGCGAGCCAGGGTCGCGGCCACACCGCCCGATGCAGGCCCTGCGTCCTCTCTTGGGTTATATTCAACAATGTCCGCGGCCAGGAGTTTGCCTTCAAGGCCGAGGATCACGCTCATGAGTTCCCCGAAACCCATCCCTCCTGGCTCAGGGTTTGAGACCCCCGGAAAAACCGAGGGGTCAAGCACATCCAGGTCAAGGCTCAGGTAGCACCTCTTCAGGGATGACAGCTTTGCAAGAGTCTTCTTCTCATCAGGCCCAGCCTCACCCGGAGCCAGGGACCTCCACCCGAGCGGGATGACCTGGAAACCCTGATCCGAGAGCCTCCTGGCAACGGTCGCGTGGCAGAACCTTTCACCCTGATAGTCGTCTCGCGCGTCAAGATGCGCGTCCAGCCACACGACCGAGAACTCTCCGATCCTCTCCCGGAGATACAGGCATAGAGGCAGGGTTATGGTGTGATCCCCCCCTATCGCCAGAAATGGTGGTTCGGTTTCCCATTCCTTCAGGGCCTCCACGCACCAATTCACAAACTCCTCGCCGGATAAACCTGATGGCGGATAGAGGTCTCCCATCTCGGAGTATTCCAGTTCCTTTCCCTGATATGGACTGAAGTCCTCCACGGACTCAAGCCAGAACCTGGTGTGCGCTGGCCCCAGGGATGCGCCCCCGGAGAAGTCAACTGTCCCCTCGTAAGGTATCCCGAAAAGGTTGGTCATCTGTCCCGTTCCGGTATGTCAGTGGTTTTCGGATAGCGCCTCACAGCAGATCCTTCCTGAGAAACTCCGGCAGGGCGAAGCCTGCCCTGTGAACCCGGTGATTGTAAAACCGAAGGCCCTCCGGCGGCTCCCTTTTCGGCTCAAACCCGTCTATGCCCTTGAGGCAGAGCGCGTAGCACCACCAGCCACCCGGATATGTCGGCACGGGAGATGTGTAGAAATTCACCTCGCCAAAGGCTGACAGAAGGGACTTTTTTATATCCTTTATGGTATCAAGATGGTATATCGGGGACTCGGCCTGTATGACCAGTGCTCCGGGTTTTGATAAAACCTTGAAGGCTTCCCTGTAGAACTCCTTCGTGAAGAGGGATTTCGCGGAACCTACTGGGTCTGGCGAATCCACGATTATGATATCGTAGGACTCCGGAGGCGTCCGGCGCATGAACTCAAACCCGTCCTCGTATAGGGTGAGGGCCCTTGGGTCTGAGAAGCCGGATGACAGGGTTGGCAGATACGCCTTCGCGGCGTCAACCACGGCCTGGTCTATCTCAACGAGAACGGCCTTGCGGACGGGATACCTGAGAACCTCCCGAAGCGCGCCCCCATCTCCTCCGCCTATTATGAGAATTTCCTGGGGATTCGGGTGAACCAGCATTCCCGGATGAACCAGCATCTCGTGATAGATGAACTCGTCTCGCTCGGTTGTCATCACATAGCCATCAAGCGCAAGGACCTTCCCGAAGAAGTCGTTTTCAAATATCTCTATCCGCTGGTAGCGGGATTCATGCGAGAAAACGAGCCTGGACACGCCCAGGAGGAGGCCGGATGATGGAGAGTGCATTTCCTGGAACCAGAAGCCTTTGCTCATAGCGAAAATTTTAATCCCTGGCTCTGCGCTGTGGCAACGCGCGGCCCTCCTGCCTTAAAATCTGGCGGTGCAGGCCATTCTTCTCGCGCTGGTCATAACCCCTGGCCACGGAGACGCCGAGCTCGCGCGGCTACTTCTCGCCGGAGAATTGCCTGCCGGCTTCTACTGGACAAAGCCCCTGTTCATCCCTGACAGCCTATTGGGTGATGGCCCTCTTTGGGACGTGCTCAGGTCTTCCTCGGCCCGGTTTTCCCTCGGCGCTGGCTATGAATCCGACACATTCCAGCGCTTCTCAGGAACAGCATCTTTGTCATACGAGCGCGGCGGTTTCTTCGCTGTGGCGGAACCCTTTCTCTGGCTCGGAAACGATTCGCTCTATCCGTTCAGGTGGAACGGGATTCGCTCTGACTGGCTCCGCGCCTTTGTCGGGTTCCAGTCCGAGAGCTTCTCTGGCTACTGGGGGAGGGCGCCGGTCTCCTGGGGGCCTCCCTTTGTGAACAGGCTGATGTTTGATGGCGGCAACTTTCCGCCGTTTGACTGCGGCGAGCTCGCTTGGAGAAATTCTTTTATGAGGGTCTCGGTCTTCTTCGGCATCCTTGACCCTTATGTGTTGGAGGACTTCATAGATACATCGGAAAACCTTGAACACAGGGTTGAATACCAGAGGTTCGTAAACGGGCACAGGGTTGAGTTTCTGCTTTTCGGAAGGCTTAACATAGGTTGGTCAGAAACCGTGAGATACGCCAGGCAGGGGGGCGGGCCTTGCCTCCAATACTTCAACCCCATTCCTATTTACTACGCTTATTCGTGGACTGAAACCTTCCAGCACGAGGACGACTACGCGTGGGACATTGACGCCACGCTCAGCTTGCCCGGACTGCTCCTTTACGGCGAGTTCTACATTGACGACTTCCAGTATGTTCCTGATACCATCTGGGATCCCAACCAGTTCGCGCTCGCCTTTGGTGCCATGAAGGCCATAGGGCCGCTTGCTTTACGATTGGACTATTCAATGGCCAGCCGGTGGGCATTCAACTCAAGGCTCAGGACCACCAAGGCCCTTTACAGGGGCTGGCCATACGGACATCCCCTCGGCTCTGACTTCCAGAGATTCCTGTTTGAGCTGGACTGGCGGATCCGTCCCTCATTCAGACCCTCCGTAGGGTTCTCCTTCACCCAGGACGGCGCGGGATCAATATACGAGAAGATGCCATACAAGCTGGGCTACCCGAAGGAGAGCTTCCTCGCGCCGCCTGTTCAGACCGAGCTGAGGGGGTGGCTCTCGGTTTCCTGGCTCAGGGGTCCGGCGTCGCTTGATCTAAGGCTGGGCTACAGGGATATAAGCGGGTGGAAGCATGTGGAGAGCCAGGGGGTTTCGGGGATGTTCTTTTATTCGGGATTGACCCTATCATTGCCCTGACCGAACGCTCATTTTTTCAGGCGGGACTTTCGGCAAGGGGGCCAGTGCCCGGAACCTTCTCCGGCAATAAAAACCTCACCCCACAACCTCTTTCACACAATCAATCACATAATCAACCTCTTCATCTTTCAGGCCTGGATACAGCGGAAGGCTCACGGTCATGTCTCCCATCCTCTCCGCGACGGGGAACATCCCAGGTTTGTAGCCGAATCGCTCCATGTAGTATTTCCTGAGGTGGATTGCCCTGTAATTCACCGCAACCCCGACCCCTCGTTTGCCCAGTTCCGAGAGGACCCTGTCCCGTTCCTCAACCCATATCGTGAATAGGTGCCTTGATGATTTTGAGCCCGGAACGACCTTCGGAAATCCTATCCCGGCTTTTGAGAAGGCCATCTCGTATCTCTGGCATATCTCCTCCCTTCTGGCTCGCCAAGCGTCCATCTTTGGCAATTGGGGGATAAGCATTGCGGCCTGGAAGTTCGTCATGTTGTATTTCCAACCCAGGATGTCCATGTCCCAGTGCTTGTAAAGCCCTGAGTATCTGTCAGCCGCGCCGGCGCTCATGCCGTGGAGCCTGAGCTTTCGGAGCAGGTCGTTGTGTTCCGCGCTGTGCGCGGTTATCGCGCCCCCCTCGCCGCAGGTTATGACCTTCGTCGCGTAGAAGCTGAACGCGGCCATGTCGCCCTTCTGCCCCGGTCTTACCCCGTCCCTCTCTGCCTCAATCGCGTGAGCGGAATCCTCAAAAACAAAAAGGCCGTGCCTGTCCGCTATCTCCCTTATTGCTATCATATCAGCCATTTGGCCGTATAAGTGAACCGGGATTATCCCCCTTGTCTTCGGGGTTATAGCTGATTCTATCAGGTTCGGGTCAATAAGACCTGTTTCTGTCTCAACATCAACGAACCGGGGGATCCCCCCCGCGTGCATTACCGCGTTGGATGTCGCGATGAAGCTCATCGGCGTTGTTATGACCTCGTCGCCCGGTTTTACCCCCAGGGCCAGGAGTCCGATGTGGAGCGCGCCTGTGCACGAGTTGACCGTGATGGTGTGGGGAACACCGAGGTATTCCGAGAACAGCCTCTCAAACTCCGCGTTCGCGGGTCCGGTTGTCAGGAACACGCTATCAAGGGCCTCAAGAAGCGCTTTTTTCTCCTCTTCTCCGAGAGAATGCCTGAAGAATTCAACCTTCATAGAGCCTTCCACCCTGTTAGCATATCACGGATCATCCGCTCCATTGTCGCGGTTATCCTGTCCGCGAACTCAGCGCACTTCTCCGGGCTGAGCCGGGAGAAGTCCACCTTCTCTTCCGGATCCTCATATACGATGACCGGCCTCGGAACCGGATAGACCCTTACTCCCTGCCAGTAGTAATACGCGGGAACCTCGCCCTCCGGTAGCGAATCCCTGAATTGCGGGCAAAATCCCAAAAGCGCGCCCATCTCGTCAATAGCGGAGTGGCCCATCCCGCCCTTGCCGAATATCTCCTCGGCTTCCTTTCTGGTCTCAACCCACCAGTCTATTATGGCGACGAAAAGCCCAGCGTCCCTGAAAAGCCTCCTTGCTCCGGCTCTCAGCGGGTCAGTATTTCCCCCGTGGCCGTTTATCACGAAGAGATATTTCAGGCCATTCCTTGCAAGAGTCTTCCCCAGCTCGTAGATGAAATTCTCAAGAACATGGTCGGTCAGGGAGCAACTGCCCGGATACGCCAGCAGGGAGTTCGTCACCCCGTATGGCATCAGGGGCAGTTTAGGTATCCCAAGCTTTTCGGATAGCCTGTCGCAGAGAGCATCCGGTATAAGGTTGTCCGTTCCAACAGGGCCGCCGTCGTGGGCCTCAAGGGTGCCAACAGGAAGGAGCGCGGCTTCAAATCTTTTCTTCTCGTGCTCGTGGGTTGACATGTCCTGCCAATTCATAGGCTCATAGGATAAAGCTGACAGGGAATCTTTTGCATTGTTCTTACGGATAACATTATAATTTCTCCTCATATCTTGGAGGTAGTCATGAAAAAGCTCAAGGCAATAGCAGGCATATCTGGCCTGGTCATTGTCCTCTCTTGCGGAGGCGGCGATGAGGGCGGAGGAGAGGACAATCAGAAAGGTATCCTATATGCGGATGTTTTTGATTACGGTAACCCCGATTCCCTAGACGGGGAGGCTATGCTCTACTCCGATGTGATGGTGGACATCTCTGACCTGACGCTCAGAATAAACGCGGTTGAGCTTGATAAGGACGAGTGGGAAGGCGATCCCTATCCCAATTTCATGTTCGCGGGAGCCGTTCCAAAAGCGGATCCCTCCAATCTTTCCTTTGCCAGCTCTGTTATCGGGAATGGCTCATCTAGCGTAAAGATACCTGGCCCAACAACGATAAACAGCCCTGCTTACAGCGACACCCTTCCGACAGGCGTTGATGTGAATGTAAGCTGGAACACGACCCCCTGCGACTTCTACTGGTTTGATGTGGATGTTGATTTCTACGATCAATACGGGAGCTACCTTGAATACAGGGAATGGAACGGATACAGCACGAGCACATCCTACACCATACCGGCTGATTCCCTGGCCTACCCCGGCGCGGCCTACGCTGAGGTCTGGTTTGATGTTTCTCCTGTCTATGGCCCGGTGCCAACCCCAGGAACCCAGGGCAATATCACGGGAGACATAGAGGGCTTTTTCTACGGGGTTAACGAGGGCGATGGCGTATATTTCTATGTTGGAACCCCGGTAAAGGCCTATGCTATCAAGCGCCCGAAGGAAGCCTCAAGGGAGAGGTTCCTGAAGAGCATGAGGGAGCTCACGGGCTACTAGAGAGCAGCTCAACGGATCTGATCCTCCGGCGCTTATGCCGGCATTGCGCGGGTCTGTGGCCCAGGTTTATCATTCCATTCTGAGATAAGGGAGGTGATATAAAATGACGATCCTGATAACCTGCGCCATGTTGGCCGGTGGCGCGACAAAGTATGACTATTCCCACGGCCAGGGAACCAGCCTGAAGCCAGGTGCTTCTGTCCAGACAATATCCGCGACAAACACCTGGTATGAGGGCATAGTCGCGGACGAGGTTGATTGCCAGGGGCCGGGAACCTACAGCTTCTTGACCAACGCTGGCCACCCATGGGGAGATGGTCTAAACATCCTGTTCTATGTTCCGCCGTCATCTGGCTATGACGCGCCCTGGTGGAGCTACACCACGATAAGGGATTACACAGGCGTGCGGGAATACATCCTGGGCTACAACGAGTGCTGTGAGGAAGACGAGTGGGGAGATTGCGTTGAATGGCCCATGCTTGACCTGGTAGCTGGAACCCCGGGCTATACCCTTGAAGATGCTTACCCATACAGAACGGGTCAGACCAACTTCAACGGGACCGCTGGCGTGAGGACGACATGGAGCGTCTCCGGCGTCGTGGACATCACCGAGGAGATAGAGATGACCGGGACAGCCTATGACAACAGCCGGATACGCTACACGGTCATGATAACCAACCGCTCCGGTTCCGGAAGGAACTTCGGCATAAGGGGCTTCTTTGACATAAATGTCGCGGGCAACGACGGCGCTTATTTCTGGGACCCCGTGAACGGCTGGCGCCAGGACGAGGAGGGTTGGAACAACCCTCCATTCAGGTATTATGTTGTCTCCGAGGTATACGGAGGCGGAACCCGTTACATCTACGGGAACATATCCGATTCCTCCTATGGTATGACCCCGACAAAGCCGGACAGGTTCTCATATGCATACTGGGGCGACTACTCTGAGCCGTTTGGCAACGGCCTGTGGCGCAACGCGTGGCTTGATTGTTCCGCGCAGAACAGGAATGTTGGCGGGACAGACGCGTCGGTGGCCTACTGGTGGGGGTATGACGGCACGCCCATATACCTGGACCCGAACCAGAGCTTCACCGCGACCACATACTTTTTCGCCTCGCCACAACCCCTTGATGTCAGGGATGGCCCCGCAGGTCCGGGTGGACCCATATTCGGCGTGAGGCTCGCGTTGCCGGTTGCGAGGGATGAACTCAGAATTATATACATCCTGACCAGGGACGCTGATGCGCGTGTTGGCATTTATGACCTCTCTGGCCGGCAGTTGGCCGGACTTCAGGAAAGCCTAGCAAAGGGCCAGGGCGAGCTGAGCCTTCCGGTATCAGGGCTTTCGGCCGGCCTTTATTACATGAGGTTTGAGGCAGACGGGGACGCGAGGACGCTCCGGTTCGTCAAGCAATAGCTTGCAGGCTTATCCGCGGTTCCGTCGCGCGATAGCTTGCAAGGCCGCGCGTGCCGGCTTTATCATTTTCCGGAAACCGAAGGAGGTTTGACATGTTGTTTTTAGCAACGCTGATAGTTGGCCTCTCGGCTGAGGCCAACACATACCTTGAGGGGCGCGATGACCCCTCATACTGGACAGAAGCGGTTCTCGGCAGGGGCGTAGTGGTCTACACTGCCGGAACGGACCTGGACGCGAAGGCAAATGACCTGGCATCCCG
>CBFGJU010000326.1:0-2253 GCA_965649155.1 Caldifarciminota bacterium
GAAAACCTTGAGCTGGAAGGCAATCTGGAAGTGGATGAGGCCCCTGCTGGCCGCGGCCCTGGTAATCCTCATCTCTTATTACCTTTATCGGTTGATAGCATCTGGCTGGCAAGAGCTTTCCGGGAACCTGAGGCTCACCCCTGGGGTTTGCCTCGGCTTCCTCATGCTCTCAGCGCCACCCTTGCTCGGTCCCCTGATATGGTGGGGAATAGTTCGTCAGCTTGGCGGAAGGATGACCGCGAATGAGGCATACTGGGCCTGGTCCGCCGCGAACCTGGGGAAATACATGCCGGGAAAGATCTGGAACATCGCGGGCAGGTTCTATTTTTCACGCGACAGCAAGATAATCATCGCGGAGTCCATCCTGATAGAGGTTCTCGCGAACCTCTGGGCCGCTTTCCTCGCGGCCGCGACAGCGATTCCCTTTGGCCTCTGGGCGCCAGCCATAGCCTGGGTAATGGCCGCGGGAGCACTTTTGGGACTGGTTGGACTTGTCTGGCCGAAACTTCTACAACATGCTGTCAGACTGCCCTTGAGGCTCCTGAAGAGAGAAATCCCGCCCCTTGAGGCGTTTTCCAGGAGATCCTATCTCCTGACAACTCTGTGGCTTTACCTGATATGGCTCCTTGGAGGTATCGGGATATGGCTCCTTCTCCGGGACCTCGGTTATCAGTCAAATCCCCTCACCGCGGGTGGAGCGAACGCTCTGAGCTGGATGGTTGGTTATCTCTTTCTCCTTGTTCCGGGTGGTTTTGGTGTGAGAGAGGGAACCTTCTCATGGCTTATGTCAGGAGCTCCGGCCGCGGCCCTCGCCGCCGTCTTTACCAGACTCGCTATAACCATATGGGAGATAATCGGGTTTCTGGTTGGCTTGGCTGTGAGGCCGAGGAAAGCATAGATCTGGGCCGGAATCGTCATCCGTATTTTAGGAGATAGCAAGCACTCCATTCTCCCCTGCTTGAACCTCACTCCCCCACGGGCTTAAAATTGTGGCCATGCTAACTGTGTTTTTGTTGGCCAGAACCCTGGTCGTGAACTCGGATTACCAGGGGATAGAGCTGAGGCTCACGCCGGACACATCCATGCTGATCCAGGGAAAGCACCTCTACGGCGAGGCCGGGGATACCGCGAAGGTCGTCGCGGAGGGCGATCTGGTGATTGATGCTCCGTCCGCGTGGACCATCGTTTTCACCTCGGAATCCGGCGCCCTTTCGGTAAAACCAGAGGCGGATCAGGGGCCGTTTCCGCCCGCGTTCACGGTGGTCACTGTCTCAGGCGATCTGTACATGACCGGCCTTTTCCCAACCCGGCTCACCTTCACCTCAATGACCGGAGACGCGACCCTTGAGGCGCCTGTTCTTGGTCAGGACTGGAGCGGTTCCGAGTATAATATCCAGACCGCTTCCGGCCGCGTTGACATCCTCGCTCCAACTCAGGGCGTTTTCTGGGTCAACACCCTGACCGGGCCGATAAGGCTTGCGCTTGATGCTGTGCCAGCCAGGGCCACTTACGATCTGAGAACCGGAACCGGCTCAATAACATTCGCTCTTGGAGACACAACTCTGAAGGACAACTTCACCTTCCAGCGTGAGGGTTTCTCGGTCGCGGCACGCAGGATAGGGTTTGTTGAGCAGGAGGAGAGGGGTTGGCTCTGGAGGTGGGGAAAGGTCTGGTCTCCCATCCTGGTTATTGATTACAACAGGGTAAAGGGCGTGGAGCTGGGAATGGGCATTGACCTGAACCTCGGTGGCCCGGACGCTCACACCGCATCCGGCGGACTCTCCTATGCTTTCGCGGCAAAGACACCCTTCTGGTTCATAAAGGTATCGCCCAGGTTCGCGGCAGGCCCCAATTTCTATCTTGATCTATGGGCATACGACACCGTCGCCAGCTTTGACTCCTGGACAATGGGAAAATACGAGAACGCCATATCCGCGCTCGTGTTCACCGAGGATTCCAGGGACTACTTTGTCAGGCGCGGGGTCTCCGTGGGGGCCAGGGCTGTCCCCAGTCCGAGGCTTAGCCTGAGCCTCACCTACGAGATGAGCGAGATAAAGCCCCTTGAAAAGGTCACGGATTTCGGGCTCCTGGGCCCTGATTTCAGACCCAACCCACCAGCGGATTCGGGCGCGCTCAGGGCGCTTCGCGTTGCCTCGTCTTACAGAAACCCTGGCGTTGCCTCATCCCTTGAATACGCATATTCACTGCCGGACTCCTTTGGACTCAACCAGATCGCAGGGATCATAAGGCTTT
>CBFGJU010000326.1:2263-8900 GCA_965649155.1 Caldifarciminota bacterium
CTGATGACCAGGTTCTGCTTTGGTTACTCCTTCACCACCAGGAACCCCCAGCGTCCTTTCGTCTTTGGCCTCGGGGGCGTTGGAACCATCCCCGGCTACCCATACAAATACCAAGAGGGCGACCACGCGGTCCTCTGGAACCTGGAATACCAGATGAAGCTCAGGCACACCGGACCCCTTAAACGCATAATGGCTTTCGCTGACATGGGCAAGGCCTGGACAGGCTATTTCTCCGCTGATTCCATCATGATCTCCCTGGGCGCTGGCTTCTCGGTCTATGGCATTTCGGCACGGGTAGCGCAGGATGTTGTGGACATAAAGAGGCCCGCGAGGCTGTTCCTCAGATTAGAGCAGAGGTTCTGAGGCTGTCGGATCGGAGAGACCGACATAGAGCTTTCGCTGATCAAGATCAATGGTTTGTTTAGAGCCTTTCCCGGTCTGGTCTTGAAACCCTGGAATCAGCACCACCCGTCAGGTTGGTTGATTATGGGTAAAAATCGGGGAATCTAAAACCTGGCCTTAAGTTAAGCCACTCCGGGGCCATCCTGGTTAAGGATCACGGTTTGTCCCTTAACGATGCAGGCCATTATAATTTCAACATGCACCTCAACGATGTCAGGAAGGTCATATACGACTTTGCCGGCTCAAAAAGGCTTGTCATAGAACGTTTCGGCACCGAGAGATACAGGGTCAGGATGTTCCAACGCCAGAAATGGCTCTTCTTTTATTCCTGGACCGTGAAGGCCATGACCATGATAGAAGCCAAGGACGACGAGGAGGCTGTTGACAAGGCTATTGACTGGGCCGCTAAAATAAGTTCGTAGTTGCTCGTTGTTTCTGATGGGACAGACGGTTTCCGGGCAGGGCTTAGAAAACCACCGGAGCCAACAACCGAGACCGGGGATTTTCGGGGGGTCTCAGACAAACATCAAGGCATTTTCCCCTTTTCCCTCTCCTCTTCCTCAATGTGGTGCTTTATAACCCTGCCTGTTGTCATGTAGACGATGTCCTCTCCAAGGTTCGTGGCCAGGTCGCCTATGCGTTCAAGGTTCTGCGCCACCTGGATGAGCTTCATCGCGCGCTCTATGGTTTCCGGGTCTGACATCATGTAGATTATTAGTTCTCTTATTACCTGGTTCCGCAGCTCGTCAACCTCGTCATCCTTCCGACAAACAGCCCTCGCTATCTCCGGGTCGTTCTCGCGCAGGGCAATCATGGTGTCGTCCATCATCCCCATGACGATATCAGCCATCCTGGGGATGTCCAGGAGGGGTTTTATCTGCGGGTGGGATATAAGGAACTCTGCCTCGCGGGCAATGTTATAAGCGTGATCCCCCATGCGTTCAAGGTTGCTGTTCATGCGCAGGATCATCATCGCGGTCCGAAGGTCTCCCGCGCTGGGCTGGAACAGGGCCATGAACTTCACGGCCTCGTTGTCAATCGTGACCTCCTGAGCATTGACTTCCTTTTCCATCTCCTGGACCTTTGCCAGCGCCGACCTGTCCTTTTCGCGAAGTCCGCCTATTGCCAGGGCAACCATCTCCCTGACCGATATGGCCATCTCGGTTATGAGCTTCTTCAGGTTTTCAAGTGCCTGTTCCTTGCTCGCGAGGCCTTCTGTCATCCGAACCTCCCGGTTATGTATTCCTCGGTGAGCCGGTTCTTCGGGACGGTGAAAATTTCCGGCGTCTCGCCGAACTCAACGAGTTTTCCCAGATACATGAAAGCGGTCTTGTGCGACACGCGCGCGGCCTGTTGCATGTTGTGGGTGACTATCACTATTGTAACCTGTTTCGCCAGCTCCCTTATCAGCTCCTCTATCTTGCTTGTCGCGATGGGATCAAGCGCTGATGTCGGCTCGTCAAAAAGGAGGACCTCCGGCCCAACCGCCAGCGCCCTGGCTATGCACAACCTCTGCTGTTGGCCGCCGGAGAGCTCAAGCGCGTTCCTCCTCAGGATGTCCTTGACCTCGTCCCAGAGTGCGGCGTCCCGTATTGCCCTCTCAACCCTTTCCTCTATTTCCGCCCTGCCCCTTACCCCGTTGACACGGAGGCCGTATGCCACATTGTCATATATGCTCATGGGAAAGGGGTTCGGCTTCTGGAATACCATGCCCACCCTCCGCCTGACCTCAACCGGGTCTTCCTGGAATATGTCCTTCTCGTCAAGGAGAACCTGTCCCTCAACCCTGGTCTTCGGCAACAGTTCCTGAAGTCGGTTCAGGGTTCGCAGGAGGGTGCTCTTGCCGCAACCAGAAGGCCCGATTATAGCGGTGACGCGCTTTTCTTCTATGTCCATTGATATGTCAAAGAGGGCCTGTGTCCCGCCATACCAGAAGGACAGGTTTCTTATGGACAGCTTGATCACTGCTAAATTATAAACCGGGGAAGGTTAAGGATTCATTAAAATTGCCTAAAGGAGAGTTTCTCCTAATATACGAGACCTCCGAAAAAGTAGTAATAACTTACTTGTTCGGGCCATGTTTATCCGGATCCAACGGAACGAGGTTCTAAGAGGGAGTCCCCTGGAAAATCCCGCCACGAAAGCGTTTCAGTGGAGTTTTTCCGTCTGTTATGGTGAAACCGCTCTGAGAATGAAAGCCAGATCGGGATTTTCCAGGGGTATAATATGCTTTTGAGATGCGGAAATTCGCACCAACTACCAGGTTTACGAGCAAAAATCAGGGAATCCAAAACCCGGCCTTAATTTAAGCCCTCTTGAGGCCATCCGGATAGTTTCGGAAATGATTGGTCAGCACCAGGCAACCATTAGCAAGCAACCGTTATAATTTCCCTGTGCGCGTCATACTCGTTGGAGACGAGCTGCTCTCCGGCCGCGTCCGGGACGCGAACCTGAGCCTGATAGCCCGGGGCTTCGCTCAGTTGGGCATATCAGTTAGGCGCGCTGAGATCCTTCCGGACGACGAAGGGGCAATAGCCGCGGCCGTGAGAGCGGCCCTCGCGGAAGACGGCCAGGTGGTTCTCTCCGGCGGCCTCGGCCCGACCGCGGATGACAAAACCAGGCGTGGACTTGCGGGAGCAATGTCCGGAGAGGTTCATTTTGACGAATTCATATATGAGAAGATAGCTCAGAGGCTCTCCGTCCTCGGCCACCAGGAGCTTGAGATCCACAAAAACTACGCGTTTGTCCCGGACGGTTTTCTGGCCATGGATAACCCGGTCGGCATCGCGCCCGGCCTCATTTGGCGAGAACGCGAGAGCTTCATCCTTGCCCTTCCAGGGGTTCCGTCGGAGGTCTCTGCTCTCCTTCCTGCGGCCATTGAGGCCCTGAAAGACCTCGCTTCCGAACCCCTTTTTCTCGCAACCGTATCTGTTGCCGGGATGAAAGAGGCAGAAATAGCCGAGCGCCTTGAGCTCTTGCCGGAGCTGGCCGGGAGGATCGCCTACTATCCCAGACCGGTGGAGGTCATACTGAAGATCAGGGCAGAGGATGCTCGTGAGATCGGGAGGCTCACTGAACTGGTCCGAGGAAGGCTCGGCAACTCTGTCTACAGCACGGATGATGAGGGCCTTGAGTCCGCGCTCGGGAGGATGCTCCGGGAACGCGGGCTTTCTTTTGCAACCGCCGAGAGCTGTAGCGGCGGCCTCATCGCGCATCTCATCACCCAGGTCCCTGGCTCGTCCGATTACATGCTGGGAGGAGTTGTCGCTTACACGCCGGAGGCCAAGAACCGGATCCTCGGTGTTCCCCTTGAGATAATAGAAAAGCACAGCGTCTATTCGTCAGAGGTTGCAACTGCCATGGCATCTGGAGTCGCGAGGCTTTTCGGATCGGATGTGGCTGTATCCTCAACATGCGTCGCGGGGCCGGGGCCTGATGGGGATCATCCCGCTGGTGAAAGCTACATTGGACTGTATTTCATGGGGAAATCCGAGGCTTTTGCCTTTCGTTTCGGGGGCA
The DNA here is from genome assembly GCA_965649155.1 of Caldifarciminota bacterium. Lineage (GTDB taxonomy): Bacteria > Hydrothermota > Hydrothermia > JBDRYB01 > JBDRYB01 > JBDRYB01. Next base: position 6,185 of record CBFGJU010000326.1, read on the forward strand.
CCAGGGACAATGTCAAGCTTTCTGTAGCCAAGACCGCGCTTGATGTGGCAAGGAGAAGACTCCTATAACCCCGAACCTGCGTCCTCTCGCATTGTCTTGCTCCGAAACAGACTGATCCCAGGGTTGAATCCTGTTTGATCGGCCTTGACTGAGGCCTTCATAATATACCGTGAAGGCGGTAATGGCGGGATGCTAAATGCTATTTTGTGGGCATGTTTGGGATTCTTTCTCGGATCAATCCCGTTCTCGGTTATCATAGGAAAGATATTCCTCTCAAAGGACATCCGTGAGTTCGGGGACAGGAACCCCGGCGCGGCAAACATCTGGCGAGCTGGCGGCGGGACAGCCCTGGGCATGCTCGCTGTTCTCCTTGACCTTTCCAAGGGATTCGTCCCGGTGTTTTTGGCGAGGTTCTGGTTCGGCGTTTCGGGGATTGGCCTGGTTGCGGTCGCGCTGGCGCCGGTTCTCGGTCACGCTTTCTCCCCCTTCCTCCGTTTCAGGGGAGGCAAGGCCATCGCGGCAACCTTTGGCGTCTGGGCGGGGTTCACCCTCTTTGAGTGCACTCTTGCCCTCGGGGTGTCTATGGGCGCGATACACCTCTGGCAGAAGAACAACGCGTGGACGGTCTTCATCGGATTCATGGGCCTCCTGGCCTACCTGCTAATCAGGCATGCTGATCCATTTACCCTCTCCATCTGGGCCGGGAACGCGGCGGTTGTCATCTGGAAACACCTTCCCGAACTCAGAGAACCCATGCGTCTCAGACCCGTTTTGGCGAGGGGCCTGAAGAGGCTCACGAGGAGGCCGTGAACATGCCATTCTGGTGGCACCCGGAGATCGCTTTCGCCGTTTTTCTCGGTGCCCTTCTTGTCATAGCCCTGACAAACCTCTGGTTCCTGAGAAGGCTCTCTTCCTATTCGGACCCCCCTCGTTTTCCAAGGGTTTCAATACTCCTTCCTGCCAGGAACGAGGAAAGGAACATAGCCCAATGCGTCCACTCCCTCCTCGCGCAGGACTACCCGGACTATGAAGTGATCGTCCTGGACGATGAGTCCACTGACTCAACATGGGACATCCTCCAGAACCTCGCCCGTGGGGACGAAAGGCTCAGGGTCATCAGGGGAAAACCCCTTCCAGAGGGCTGGATAGGCAAGCACTGGGCCTGCCACCAGCTCGCTGAGGTGGCCGACGGGGAGCTCGTTCTCTTTACGGATGCTGACACCCGGCACCACCCATACTCCCTGCGCGACGCTGTCGCCGCGATGTTCGCGGAGGACGCCGATCTCCTCACTGCTATACCCAGGGAGGAGACCAGGACATTCGGAGAGAGGATAATCGTCCCCATAGTTCCCTGGGCCGTGTTCACCCTTCTTCCGGTTGGCCTCTGCCACACCCTCAGGACTCCGCTCCTCTCGCTCACCATAGGTCAGTTCATGCTTTTCAGGAAGAGGGCATATGACAAGATAGGCGGACACTCCGCTATCAGGGGACACGCTGTTGACGATGTGATCCTGGGAAGGCTCATAAAGGCCAACGGGATGAACTGGCGAATGGCCGACGGAGCGGATCGCGTCTCGTGCAGGATGTATTGGAATTTCAGGGAGGCATACGAGGGCTTCACCAAGAATGTGTTCGCGGCCTTTGATTATGCCATAATTCCCTTCTTCCTCGTGTATTTCTGGTTCGCCCTTGTTTTCTGGGTTCCCATCTTTTGTCTCATAGGGGGTGCTCTCGGCTTCATCGCGCCTGGTTCCGCGACCGGCTTTCATTTCCTCTCGGTCCTCTTTTCCGTCACGCTCTGGGGGGTATCCCACTGGCGTTCGGGTGTTCCGGTCTACTTCGCTATCCTTTATCCGGTCACCATAGCCCTGATATTCTGGATAGCATTGCGTTCCATGATGTTCGCGGTAACAGGCCGGGCCACCTGGAAGGACAGGACCCTGGTCAAATACAGGGTCAGGTGGTGGTGAGCGGTTGAGGTTTCGTGATATAATCTGGCATGATCAGAGTCGCGCCGTCGCTCCTTGCGGCTGACCTCTCGCGAGTAGCGGATGAGCTTCGCAGTTGCAAGGAGGCTGGCGTTGATCTCGTTCACATTGATGTGATGGATGGGCATTTTGTCCCGAACATAACCTTTGGCCCGGCCTTCTGTTCAGCCGTAGCCGGGTCAACCAACCTGCCCATAGAGGTCCATCTCATGGTCACCCACCCCGCGAGCATGGTCGCGGCGTTCGCGGAGGCTGGCGCCAGCTGGATAAACTTTCACATTGAATCTCAGGGCGTTGACGAGGCGCTTTTCCTCGCGGAATCAAGAGGACTACGGACCGGTCTGGTCCTGAAACCCAAAACCCCACCCGATGCTATAGAGAGGCACCTTGAAGCAATAGACATGGTCATGGTGATGACTGTTGAACCTGGTTTCGCTGGCCAGGAGTTCATAAAGGACATGCTCCCGAAGATAGAGGCCATCAGGAACCTGCGAGACCGAGAGGCCCTTGGTTTCATCATAGCAGTTGATGGCGGGATAAACCTTCAGACCGGACCCCTCTGCGTCAGGGCCGGCGCGGAGTTCCTCGCTGTCGGTTCGGCGTTCTTCAAGGCCGAGGACAGGAAGGAGTTCGTAAAAACCCTCAAGGCTCAGGGATAGGACTTTCGCAATCCAGACTCCCCCATCTCAGCTTTATTGTCTTTTATAACCCAGATCCCCCATGAATCG
>CBFGJU010000327.1:0-2667 GCA_965649155.1 Caldifarciminota bacterium
GGTTCCGGGATCCCGAGTTGCTGAAAGAACGCGTCCGATAGCTCCGGATCGTAATGCTGGCCGGTGTGAACCAGGATGGGTTTTATCTTTCCTCCGCGGTTCGCCTCGTCTATGACCGAGGCTATTTTCATGAAGTTCGGCCTCGCGCCCGCGACCAGGAGCATTCTCACCATGGCAGTAGGAGTCCGGTTGATAATTTCCCGAAAGGATACGGCCCTGCTCCCGCGGTTATCTCAAGCCAGCTTGCTCCGCGGGCCAGGCTCAACCTGCCGTATGCTGTGTTCTCGGTTTTCACGGGTGGCACAACATACCAGCCATCCGGGTATTCCCCTGTTTTTGGGTTGGTTGTCTCTATGGAGGTTGATCCTCGCTGTTTGTTAACGAAACCAGCTGATATGCTGATTTTCTCGGATATGTGCCATCCCGCCTCGGCCCATGTCCGGTTGGAGCCGGGGCCGTCCGTGATTCCCAGAGAGACCCCGTATAACGAGTATTTATCATATCTCTTCGTGTTGTTGTAGGTGTAAGCCGAAGCCCCCGCGTGTCCAGCGTCAATGTAAAATCTCGCCAGGGGGATTATCGCTCTCAGGTAGAATCCCAGGTCTGCCGGTTCCCTGTCCCAGTAATCCGGGTTGAACTGCATGTCGTCAATGAGCAGTGCCGCGAAAAGCCCTGCTCGTTTTATTCTCGCGCTCGCACCCAGCTCCCAGAGAATGTTGCAGTTGTCCTGATAGACCCACTGGTTGACATAAAGGGATGTCAGTGGATTTAGGGCTGAGAGCGAGGGAAAGCTGAAGAGCGTCGCGTATGCCGCACCCTCGGTGAATGAGACGGTTATGTTCTCTGAAGGCGCCCATTCAAGGCGTTTGCCTATGAAGAACCTCCTCACCCTGTCCCCTGGCTCCAGCCACCTCTCCTTGAACCACTCGTTCGTGTCCGCCCTGTAGTCATCCAGTTGCGCTACCAGGTATCCGAAGGAGAAGGGCCCTTTCGCGTAGGAAAGGCCGAACCCATCCAGGGCAAGGCCCGAAAGAACCAGAGGGGACCAGAACTGCTTGTTCCTGCCGAAATAAAGGGTTCCGTTTCCAGCCGTGTATGTCAGGCAAAGCCTGGTGAAGCCAGCGGTTATCTCCCCGGACGGCAAAAATCCGGTTGAACCCATGTCCCAGGACCTCATGCCCATGCCATCAAGACCCGCCATGAACCCTGGCTCCGCAAGGAGGCCCAGGCCCTCTCTCTCTATAATGAGGCCAGCTGTAGCGTGGCCGCCTGGCACCGAGCACATCCAGATATGGCCGTCCCAGGCCAGGTATTTCGCCAGTCTGGCGGACAGAGGCCCATTGCCGGAGACCGTTATATCCTCACGGCCAATACTGGAAAGCGAGAACCTCGGAGAATGAACATCCCCCCTGGCCCATGCCTCCGTGAAATCACGCCAAAAGGGCCACTCATTGGGAGGAAACAGGGCGAGTATGATGATCTGCACCGCCATGCTAGAACAACCCCTTGCTCATTCCTTTCAGCTTCGCGCTCGCTCTCTCGTGCGCCGCGGGATCCTCCTCGTAGCCTATGTAATGCCTTCCCAGCGTGGACGCTACGGCCGCGATCGTGCCTGTCCCGGTGAACGGGTCAAGGATTATATCGCCGGGGTAAGTGAACATCTTGATGAGCCTTTTCGGTATCTCGTGGGGCAGTGGAGTGCCGTCATCCGGAACCTCCCAGACGCTCCTTGACCACTCCAGGAATTCCACGGAGCTTATGTCTGGCCTTGATCCCGGTATCCTGGGTTCAAGCCGGGGCGAACATTTTGAGAAAACCAGGATGTGTTCGTGTATCTCCCAGATGGCGGGGTTTGATGGGCTAACCCAGCCTCCCCACGAGGCAGGCATTACCGAGGCACCCCTGTTCCAGATTATCTCCCCGCGCATGGAAAGCCCCTTCCCCAGTATCATGCCGGTTATCAGCGCCGGAGCGGATGGATCAAGCCTCCTTATCGGAACCGGAACAATGAGAGCGAGCCGCCCCCCATCGGTCAGCGCCCTCGCGCAACCGGCCATGATCGCGTTCAGGCCAGAAAGATAATCCTGAAGCCCGATTCCCTCGCCCGGCGCCGGAAGAAGCATCAGGCTCATCTGCACGGCCCCATCGTTCACCTCGGCCATGTCCCGCGGGCCCTTCTTGTGGATTACATCCAAGCGCACCCGAATATTATAGGCTGAACCCTGCCCCGGTTTCACCTGAGCTTTACCCAAAACCTCTCCTAAGCCTCATCCTGATGTCTGTTTGAAGACCTGGCCCTGGATTAGCCGCATAGGCCGCGATTTATCTCCTGATGGAATGGCTTTTTGAAACCGCCTCACGCGCGAAACCCTTCCCAGGCGGGACTTTCCAGTCCCGCAGGGAGCCATGGCGGGCGGGTTGGAAAACCCGCGCTGGGAACATGGATAAAACATGGCGGGTTGGAAAACTATCGGGATATGAAGGAAGGTCATCAGCAGGGTTTTCACGGGTATCCGCCAGGGTGGACGAGGAGTCTGAGCGATTGCTGGTGGACAGGCGAAGGCCCTGACGAGCTATCATCTGGGGCGCTGATAACCCTTATGAAATCTTCAAGATGTGAGGAAATGGGTAAATCTCAGACGATAACCATTTACGGGAACCGACAGC
>CBFGJU010000327.1:2677-8754 GCA_965649155.1 Caldifarciminota bacterium
AAGCTAGCTCTATAATATTCATACTCACGCTGAGATACCGATCTCACCGGAGGCTTAAAAATGGAAACGCTTGATCCAAAACAGCTTCTTGAAAAAGCCAAAAAACCCTCGCAGGACGCCCTGCTCCTGCACCCGTTTTTCAGGGGCAAGGTAGAGGTGGTGTCCAAGTGCGTCGTGCGCGATGTTGGAGACTTCGCTATATGGTATACGCCCGGAGTCGCCGCGCCCTGCAAGGACATAAACGCCAATCCAGAGAAGGTTTTTGAACACACCAACAAGGGAAATTTCGTCGCGGTCATATCCGATGGCACGAGGGTGCTCGGCCTCGGAGACATAGGCCCTGAGGCCGCCATACCCGTCATGGAAGGCAAGGCCCTCATTTTCAAATACCTGGGCGGGGTTGACGCCTTCCCGATATGCCTTGACGAGAAAGACCCGGACAGATTCATAGAGATATGCCTCACCCTCCAGCCGACCTTCGGCGGGTTTAACCTTGAGGACATAGCCCAACCCAAATGTTTCTACATACTGGATACCCTCAGGGAGAAGGCCCACATTCCGGTCTGGCACGATGACCAACAGGGGACCGCGGCTGTCACCGTCGCGGGCCTGATAAACGCCGCGAAGGTCGTGGGCAAGGACTTCAGGGAGCTCAAAACCGTCATGCTCGGCATAGGCGCGGCCGGAGCGGCTTGCCTCCGCGTCATGATCGCGGCCGGCATGAACCCCGCGAAGATCCGCGTTCTTGACATCATAGACGGAAAGCCAACCATAATCCATCCGGATATGGAGCTTGAGAAGCTCTTCCCCTACAGAGGGGAGATGCTCGCGATGACCAACGCGGATGGCGTTAGGGGCGGTATGGACGAGGTCTTCAAGGGCATGGACGCGGTCATAGGCTATGCGGGGCCCGGCCTCATTCAGGCTCATCACATCCGGTCCATGGCCGATAAGCCGATAGTCTTTGCCTGCGCCAATCCTGTTCCGGAGATATGGCCCTGGGAGGCAAAGGCCGCCGGCGCGGCGGTGGTTGGCACGGGCAGGTCTGATTTCCCTAACCAGGTCAACAACTCCCTTGGATTCCCGGGCATATTCCGCGGCACCCTTGATGTCCGCGCGAAGACCATCACGGACGAGATGTGCCTCGCGGCCGCATACGAGCTCGCGAAGGTCGCGGAGGACAAGGGGCTTTCCGAGGACTACATCATACCCTCAATGGCCGAGTGGGAGGTCTATCCGAGGGAGGCCGTCGCAGTGGCAATGAAGGCCCAGGAACAGGGAGTTGCCATGCTCAAAAGGACTCGCGAGGAGCTCTTTGCCGAGGCGGAGACCAAGATAAAAAGGGCGAGGGACCAGCTCCAGGTTCTGATGGAGGAAGGCATAATCCCTCCCGCGCCGGAGACATAGCTACCTGCTCACAGTCGCTCGTTGAACCCGCGAGAATAGCGCTGGATTTTGCTGAAAGATAAGGGAATGCTCCGGAGGGCATTCATTCTTGACTCCGGTGCTTCTCTCGCAGGATAATTTGATCACCATGAAAGCCTTGAAGAAGCTCATAGCTCCCGCTATAGCTCTCGCGATAGGGCTAAGCGCGGGATACGCGATAAGGGCCGAGGCCGCGGAAACAAAGACCCCCACGCTCAAGCAGATGCTTGACCTGATGAACACGAGCCTCAACTACATCGCCGAGTATTATGTTGAACCGACGGACAAGGCCGAGCTTGTCCAGGCCGCGCTCAAGGGTATGCTCTCATACCTTGACCCATACTCTGAGTTCATGACCCCCCAGGACAAGGAAGAACTTGATGAGGAAACCCAGGGAGAGTATTCGGGAATCGGCATGCAGGTTGGCATGAGGGACGGCTGGCCAACCGTCATAGCACCATTTGATGGGAGTCCGGCCCAGAAGAAGGGGCTACGGCCGGGGGACAAGATAATTGAGATAGAGGGTGAGAGCACCTATAACATGGGGATAAACGATGTCGTGAAGAGGCTCAGAGGCCCACAGGGGACGGATGTGACCATAAAGGTTTTGAAACCCGGACTCAACGACCCCGTTGAGATTACCCTTACCAGAGAGAAGATAAAGATACACCCGGTTCCCTACTACGACATGCTTGATGGCGACATAGGCTACATAAAGATGACCTCCTTCTCTTCCGAGGCCGCGGCCGAGCTTTCAGCCATAATTGACACCCTGAATTCCCGGGGCATGAAAGCGCTGGTCTTTGACCTGAGGGGTAATCCTGGTGGGCTTCTCCGGGAGGCTGTGGATGTCTCGGATGTTTTTCTTTCAAAGAACTCCCTCATAGTTTCAACAAAGGGGCGCGGCCCGGAGGATGTGATAAACTATTTCGCCAAGACCGCGGAGAAACTGCCCCTTGAGACCCCGATGGTTGTTCTGGTTGACCAGGGCTCAGCCAGCGCTTCCGAGATAGTTGCGGGTGCCCTCCAGGATTGGGACAGGGCGCTCGTCATTGGCGACACAACCTTTGGCAAGGGCCTGGTCCAGAGGGTCCTTCCCCTTGATTACAACTACGCCATGCGCCTGACGACCTCCCGATACTACACGCCTTCTGGCAGGTGCATCAACAAGATAACGAAGCTGGGTGGCAAAGAGACAAAGGATACCACGGACCTGGTTTTCTATACCAAGCGCTTTGAGCGTGAGGTAAGGGGTTCCGGCGGCATAGTCCCTGACATCGTTGTTGAGCCTGAGAAGATTGATGGACTTACGGCCAAGGCGGTCGCGGACGGCGGGTTGTTTGCCTTTGCCCTGAAGTATGCCGACAAGCACAAGACTCCACCCCCCTCCGGAAGGGTTAGCCTGACTCAAGCGGATATGGCCGAATTCAAGAAGTTCCTCGCGGAGCGAAAACTTAACTTTACCGAGTGCGAATGGGAGGAGTCCCGCGGCCAGTTGAAATACTGGCTGGAGCAGGACATAGCCGAAAAATACTGGGGACTGAAAGGGCGCTACCGCCAGTCCCTGTTTGGCGATCCGGTTGTTGAGGAGGCACTCAAGAGGCTGAAGGGCGCGAAAAAGACCGACGACCTGTTTTTGACCGCCGGCGCCGGGAAATGACGGCCTGACATACGGAACGGTTTCGTCCCGCGCGGGCGTTCTTCCGGGTCAGGATGATCCCCTCTCAGGGCAGTTCCCTTAGCCACTTGTCAATCAGGGCAGAGGTGTACTGGTCAAGAAGATCATAGAACATATCCATAATCTCGGGCCTGGACAGGCATATCTCGTCAAATCTTTCCGCGAAATCGGGCGAGGTCATTGCTGATGCGATAGCCTCGGACACATCCGGGTCGTCCAGCTCCTCCGCAAGCCTTGAGGCCACCGAAAATATGTCGGACTCGGAAAGGTGCGGAATGGGAACAAACCTGCCATTGCCAGCGCATATCTCAGCCGCCTTTTCCGCCAGCGCCCTCTGCGATGGCCGAAGGGACTCGGCCTCGTCGTTCTCCACCGCCGCGAGGACCTCCTCCGGTATCAGGATGACCTCGCCTGTTTCAGTGTCCAGGAAATACTCGTCTGATGTTGACGCGCCCGTTTGGATCACCCTGGTTATCATCTGAATATCAAGCGCCTCCCGTTTCATCATGGCCTATATGATAACCGAAAGCGCGTGGACGCGCAAGGGGTAGAATCCGCCTATCGGTTCCTGGTTGCTTGTTCCTCGTTGAAAACGGATAGCGATCATGGCCAACCTTTGCAAGGCCTGCATTTCACCTGTGCCGCCAAACAACTCGCATTTCTGTTTGTCTTGATGGCCCGGACGAACTTATCGCGGGATTATATTTTGATCAGTTCCCTGGGCGACCGAGTGATCGTCTGGGGCCCCTCGTCCCTCACCCAGACCATATCCTCTATCCTGACGCCAAACCTTCCCTCAAGGTAAATCCCCGGCTCTATTGTTGTTACCTCCCCGCCCTCAAGGACGCAATCCGCCAGGTGTGAGAGGTGCGGCGCCTCGTGCACATCAAGGCCGACCCCGTGTCCGAGTCCGTGGCCGAAGAAATCCCCGTATCCATTCCCGGCTATCACATCCCTCGCCAGAGCATCAGCCTCCTTGCAGGTCATGCCAGGGGTTATCCCGTCCATGGCCCTTTTCTGCGCGTCCGCGACTATTTCGTAGACCTTCCTGAACTCATCTGGCGGCGCGCCTGGCCCTATCCAGACTGTCCTGGTCATGTCAGAGCAATAGCCATCCAGCATTGCCCCGAAATCCAGGAGGAGGACCGTGTTCTTCTCTATCGTGACATTTCTGGGGCTGGCGTGGGGCAGTGCAGAATGAGGCCCTGTCGCTACTATCGTTGGGAAAGCTGGAGAGTCCGCGCCGCGCTTGCGCATCTGGTAGTCCATCTCAAGCGCGAGGTCGGCCTCGGTCATCTGGCCCGGCTGGAGGTTTTCCAGGACCCAGTTGAAAACGCCATCTGTGATGGCCTGGGCACTGGACATCGCCTCTATCTCCTGTGGGCTTTTTTTCTTTCTCAGAGTGAAAACCGCTCCCCTGCGCGGTTTCAGTTGGATGCCGAGCTTTTCCCCGAAGGTCTCGTATTGGTCAAAGGTGAGGCTCTCCGGTTCAAAGAAGAGCTCAGATAGTCCGGAGAGGTAATCAGGGAGTTCCTTGAGAAACCCCTCTCTGGTGATGTGTATCCGGCACTTCTCGCCGACCTCTTGCCTTGACTGGATGTCATATCTGGAATCCGTGAAGAACACAGCCTCCCCTTCCCTGATCAGCAGGAACGCGGATGAGCCAGAGAAACCCGTCAGGTAGCGTATGTTCTTTATGTTCGTTACAAGGAATCCCCCTATCCCCTCTTTTGAGAGGGACTCGGCAAGCTGTTCAAGATTGTTCATTTTCTCCTGCGGAAGAAGCCCTTCCACCTTTCCTCTTTCTGGTAATACTTGCCGGTGTAACGCTTTATCTCCAGCGGGACATCATTGAATACCGCGCCGAGCAGGTTGGCCCTGCCGGCCCTCATCCTGTCCGCGGCCTCAGCCACCTCGCTCTTTTTGCTGAACCCGTATCTCGCCACCATTATCACGCCTGATACCCATCCACCTATCTTTATGGCGTCCACGACCGGAAGAACCGGAGGGCTGTCCATCACAATGTAGTCAAATTTGCCCGCTGTATCCGAGAGCATTCTCGCAAGGTTCTTCTCGGACAGGAGAACAGCGGGGTCAGGGGGCACCGTTCCGCCAGGTATGAGCGTCAGGCCATCTATCGTGTTTGTTACCTCGCCGACAGCCTGTTTCCCCGCCAGCAGGTCAGAGAGGCCCGGCGCGAGCGGAACACCGAAGAGGTCATGCAGGCGTGGCTTCCGCATGTCGCTGTCTACCAGGAGAACCCTCTTGCCCATCCCCACGAGGGCTCTTGCCAATCCTAGAGCGACAGTGCTTTTTCCCTCTCCTGCTGTGGGGCTGGTTATCGCGACCGTCCTGGTTTGCCCTTCCATGGGCGTGTAGTCCAGGGAAAGGGCAAGCAGTTTGAAGGATTCTTCCGATAGAGCACTTGATGATTCTGAATCTCTTGTCCTCGGGATGACAGCCAGGCATGTTGTCCTGGAGAGGCGTTCCAGGTCCTTCTTGCTCTTGACGCTCACATCAAGCGCTTCTATGATGAATATGCCTATTATTGAAAGCAACAGGCCGGCCAGGAATCCCAGGGCCGCGTTGAACCTCTTTTTTGGCTGGATTGGATACGGGTCAGGGAGCGCGCTGTCCACCATCACCACCACGCCGATTTCCTGGTTCTCATTCATTCTTATCTCGTAAAGATTTCGCAGGAGCGATGAATAGACCTCCTCGCCCGCGTTGACCCTTGCGGCGAGCCGCTCAACCTCAATGACCCTGGCGGGCAGGTCGCCCAGCTGGCCCGAGTATTTCGCGTAGAGCCTGTCAAGTTCCTGGCTTCTCTTTTCGTATATGGCCATTCGGTTGGCCATCAGGGATTGTTCCATGTTGTATATTTGCGAGTCAAGCAATTTGAGGTTAGGGTGATCCGGCTTGTAGACAGAGGCAAGCTTTGCCCTCTCGTTCTTGAGGGTAATGAGGTCCATCT
>CBFGJU010000328.1:0-8625 GCA_965649155.1 Caldifarciminota bacterium
ATCGGAGGAACCCAGGATGACACGGCCTTCTCGGTTTTTCGGGCCAGCGATGGCGGTTATGTCTTCGCGGGCACCACGAACAGCTACGGGGCCGGATACCTGGATTTCATGGTAGCAAAGCTGAGTGCAACCGGAAACTTCCAGTGGGCAAGGACTTTTGGCACTGCCGCTTATCATGATGTTGCATGCTCCGTGACGCAGATGAGCGATGGGACATTCGCTGTAGCCGGGAGAACGGCTGGTTATGGCGCGGGCGGCCAGGATGCTTTCATACTCAAGCTCTCCTCAACAGGGGTCTATACCGATTGCGTCCAGACCTGCACTCCAGCGGTCGCGACCCCATCCCTCTCAGCCGGAGGCGCTGGTTTTACTACTTCCGCGGTTGCTTATGCGACTGTCCGGACACCCAGCCCAACCGTCCAGGACGCGAACATGAGCACCGAGGATGCGTGCCCCACAGCCGAGGTCAGAGAGGGTCTTGCCGGCCCCGTTCCCGAGATCGTGTGCCTTTCTGTTCCCGGAGGCCTTGTTTTCAGCTCGGGAACAGAGGCTATTCTGCGACTCTATTTCCCCGATGGCAGGCTGGTTTGCTCGTTGCGCCTTGAAAAAGGCGAGAACCGACTGAGCCTTGAGCCCGGCGCGTATCTCTGGATGGCCGGAGATTATCTGGGCAAAGCCGTGGTCCGCTGAGTTCTCCTGCCTGTTCCTGGAAATCCCCGTTCGTGGGAGTTTATAATTAGATCATGCTTCTCGCCCTCGTGCTCACCATCGCGCTTGAGCCTAAAGGGCCTCTCGGAAAGGATACCCTCCGAGGGTTTGAGAGCTTTGAGGCCGAGCTCAGGAGGGGAAAGCTTGACAGAGCTTTGGAAAGGGCTAACAAGTGGAAGGCCAAATCCCCCGAATCTTTCCTCTCATACTACAATCTGGCCCTGGTGTATCAGGCCACGGGCGACTGGGAAACAGCCATAGCCCTATACGATTCCGCTTTCTGGCGCGCTCCGGACAATCGGGCCGCGGCTTTCGTCCGTTTCAACCAGGCGTTCTGCTACGAGAGCGTATATGAATACGGGAAAGCCACCGAAGGTTTCAGGGAATACCTGGCATTGCTTGCCAGAATGGGCATCTCCGCCCCGGACAAGTCAGAGGTCATGGCCAGAATTGAGGAGGATGATGACCTCGCGAGGGTGATAAGGAGAGCACCCACGAACATAGCTGTCATGCCTGTTCCGGGCCTTACGGAACCCAACAACGCATACGCGGTTCTCTCCGACGGCAAAGGCGGAGACTACAGTCCGGTCATAACGGTTGACGGCCGCAGGATGTATTTCACCTCAACCAGGAAGTCCGGCAAGGGAAGAGAGGACATCTGGACAGCAGAGCTCGGGTCCGACGCCAGGTGGACGAACATCAAGAACATCTGGGGTCTGAACACCCCGGAATCCGAGGGCGTTTCCGGGGTCTCCGGCGATGGGGCCGAGATATATGTGATCTACTACACCGAGCGTTTCCCGAAGGACAAGAGCGTCCGGGAGGGAATGGGCAACATGGATGTATTCTCGGTCAAGAGGATACCCGGCGGGTGGAGCCAGCCGGAGAACCTTGGCCCCACGGTCAACAGCAAGTCATGGGAGAGCCACGCATCGGTTTCCGCGGACGGCTCCGAGATATACTTTGCCTCTACCAGGGCCGGGGGCCTGGGAGGTTCTGACATCTGGGTCTCCCGGAAAACCCCTGATGGCACCTGGTCCGAGGCAGAGAACCTCGGCCCCCCGGTGAACACCCCCGGAGACGAGCTCTCGCCATTCATCCATTGCGACGGCAGGACCCTCTACTTCTCATCTGACGGCCACAGGGGTTTTGGCGGATACGACATATTCGTTTCCAAAAAGGAGTTCGGGGCCTGGACAAGGCCAAGAAACCTCGGCCCGCCATACAATACCCACGACAACGATCTCTTCTTCACCATACCAGCGTCCGGCAGGCTCATCTATTTTGCGAGGGCTGATTCCGCGGATGAGAGGAGAAACCCCATTTACCACATATACCAGGCAGACCTCCCGCCGAGAACGCCGGAGACCGCTGATGTCCTCCCGGAGCCGGTTACCCTGGTCAAGGCCAGGGTATTTGACAAAGTGACTCGCGCGCCCTTGCCAGCGAGGGTCTTCATAGAGGATCTGAAGGAGGGCAGGAAGGTCTTTGGCACCCAAACGGATAGCGCGGGGGAGTTCTACACCATATTGCCATCGCGGAGGCTCTACGGCATAACCGCGGAGGCACTGGTTGGCAATTACGCCTTCTACTCCGCCAACTTTGACCTCAGGTCCATGTCCGACTATCAGGAATACCGTCTTGATGTTCCACTGACCCCCCTGGCCGAGGGCGCCACATTCGTGATAAACAACATATTCTTTGAGTTTGACAAGGCCGACCTCATGCCGGAGTCCAGGCCAGAGCTTGACAGGCTCTTGAAATTGATGAACACCTACCCCGCCATGAAGATCTCGGTTGAGGGCCACACGGACAGCGTTGGCACCTATGAATACAACATGAAGCTCTCCGGGAAGAGGGCCGAGGCCGTGGTCAACTACCTCCTGGCCTCGGGTATATCTAAGGAAAGAATCAGCTCCCAGGGCTTCGGATACACCCGGCCCATTGCTCCGAACGACACCCCGGAGGGCAGGGCACTGAACCGCCGTGTTGAGATAAGGATAACGGAGTTTCCGACGAGGCCGAAATAAAGCATCCTCATGAGCTATTCCGGTTCGGGGCAGGCTTTCGCTTGATTTTTATTCTGTCGTCGGGTTGGAAAACTGACCTACGGGATTTATTTACAGGGTTTGGAAAACCAACGCTGGGTAACTATTCAATTCCCATCTCCCTCACCCCAGCGACCGCGTAGACCTCGCAACCCCTTCCCTCACCCGCGAAACCGAGCCTGTTGCCGGATTTTGCCTTGACCGAAACAAGCTCAGGGTCTATTCCAACCGCGGACGCGAGGTTGTCCCTCATCTTGTTTATATATGGCCCCAGCTTTGGCTCCGCGATTATTATCGTCGCGTCCAGGGATTCTGCCAGGAAATCCTTTTGTTCCAGAAGGGCCACTGTCTCCTTCAGCAAGGATAGGCTGTTCGCGCCCCGGTATTTCGGGTCAGTGTCCGGGAAATGAGTTCCTATGTCCCCGAGGCCGGCCGCGCCAAGCAATGCATCAATTACCGCGTGGCAGAGCGCGTCCCCGTCAGAGTGGCCGAGGAGGCCTCTTTCGGATCTCAGTTCAACCCCTCCCAGGATCAGGGGCCTCCCCTTTCTGAACGGGTGCGCGTCCCATCCGAACCCCGTTCTCCTCCTGCCAAGGAGCCTGTCCGCGATCCCCAGGTCTTCCCTCACGGTTATCTTGATGTTTGACTCCTCGCCCGGAACCAGGAGGCTGGGAACCCCCAGGGTTGCTTCCAGTAGGGTCGTGTCATCGGTCGCGGCTAAAGATGCCCTCCCGTAGGCCTCGGCTATGAGTTCGCGCTTGAAACCCTGAGGCGTCTGAACCCTGAAGAGGCCTTCCCTCTCAATCCCCCCGACCAGGAACTCGCCTCGCGCCCTTTTCATTGTGTCCCTGACCGGTATCGCCGGCGCTACAGCTGGATGCCGGCCGAGCGCATCCGTTATCCTGCTGACCAGCCCTCGCGAGACCAGCGGCCTTGCCGCGTCGTGTATGAGGACATATTCTCCTTTTGCCGCGGCTACGCCAGACCTTGCCGAGTCAGTTCTCTCCGGCCCGCCGGGGACAATCGCGCCTATTTTGGAGAAGAGGGCCTTCAAACCTCCCGCGTCCGCGACCTCCCCCTCCGGCAAGACGAGGACTATCTCGCCCACATCCGGGTGTGTCTGGAATAATCTAAGAGACCAGTGAAAGAGAGGTCTCCCAGCCAGAATAGCGCTATGTTTTGCTCCGCCGAACCTCTTGCCTGCTCCGCCAGCGAGAACCACAGCCGAGAACCTCACCAGAGCTTCACCTCCACCTTGTCGGGTTCCATTTTGACCAGCCTCAGTTCCTTTGGGAGCCGGAGCTCTGGGATCAGATAATATGTCCCGGATCTCAGCGTGTCAGCTTTGAGCTTTCCAACCGTGCCGGAGAATGTTTTTATCAGGCTGGCCGGGCCCTCAATCGTTATGGAGACAGAATCCGGCGAGAACCTGGCTCGTTTCCCCTCAAGGATCACTGGCACCATTATGGTCTTTTCTTCCAGGGGTTCTATTATGACCTCAACCTCTACTTCCTGTGGGAATAGCCTCGCTGTGGGGAAAGGCGGAACCAGCTTCGTGCTCGCCCTGAATCCCGTGCTCCTGCCCGCTATGTTGACCGGCTCGGTGTGTATCTCCCTGGTTTGCAGTAGCAGGGTTCCTGGTCCCTCAACCACAGGAGAACCGAGTGCCCTGACCCCTGCCACCGCATAACCCTTTTCAGGTTCGCCCTTTAGCTGGGGCACGACCGAGGGTTTCTTCCGGGCCACGGTATCCAGGAAAAACTCAAGCTCTGGCGGCCTGAACCCTTTTATCCCCAGGTTGAGACCCCGGGATTCAAGGTTTGATGGCCCTATTGTCACGACATTCCTGCCAAGCCTTACCCTGCTCAGGTCAACCACGACCCTGGGTTTCACGAAAACCAGGCCCAGGAGGCTCCCACCCCTGACAGTCAGCTCCGCGACAACCTCGGTGTCCGGCGGCTCCACGAAAGATAGTTCCTGCGAAAGGGCCCTGTAGTCCACGGGGACGGTTATCTGAATGTCATATGTGCGCTGGGTCTTGGCGTAGAACCAGAGGGATATTGCCAGGAATATTGCCAAAAACCTCATTCCCCAGCCTCTACGCATTGTTGCCCATCTCCTTGTTCAGGAAGCTCAGAAGCCCTTCCCTGGAAAGCGGCGCGGTAAGCCGTCCGCCGACCGCGCCCCTTATGTTCCTGTTTTCCTCTGAGACCACTATGGCTATAGCGTCCGACACCTCTGTTATCCCCACAGCCGCGCGATGCCTCGTCCCGTATAGCTCTGGCGGAAGGTTCCTGGAAACCGGCAGAACCGCCTTTGCCGCGAGGATCCTGTCCTCACGGATTATCACAGCGCCGTCGTGCAGGGGCGAATCCGGCAGGAGCAGGGAGATTACCAGCGGTACAGAGAACCCGGTGTTCAGCGGCACAGCCTCCTCCGTGAACTCCCTGAGCCCCATCCGCCTCTCAATCACTATTATGGCTCCGAGGCCGCGCTCGCGCAGTTCGCACGAGGCCTCAACTATTTTGTCAACCGGGACGCTTTCCTTTATTAGCCCGCGGAAAAAGGGCCTTTGCCCGACCAGTCCAAGCGCTCGCCTTATCTCCGGCTGGAATATTATGACCAGCGCGACCAGAGCAATCGTCCTCACAGCGTCTATGATCCAGCTGAGGCCTGGGAAATCCAGGATCTGCGCCATCACCCCGACCGCTATGACCACCAGGACGCCCGCGAATATGTATGGTGCCCTGGTTCCACGGAACAGCTTCAGGAACTGGTATATCAAAATTGCCACGAGGATTATGTCCAGCGCGTCAATCACGCCGAACCCGAAATATTTGATGAGGCTTATGTTCAAACGAGGTATTCCTCCGGTTTCCCTATTGCCTCAGCCATCCTGATTGTCTCAAGGGTTTCCTTGACATCGTGCGTCCTGATGACATCAGCGCCCAGCCACGCGGCCACAGCCGCCACACCGAGAGATCCGGCCAGCCTTTGTTCGGGATTCTCAAGGCCCAGAACCCTTCCAATGAAGCTCTTTCTTGAATGGCCTATGACCAGGGGCCTTCCCATGGCCTTGAATTCCGGTATCTTCTTTAGTATAAGCAGGTTGTCGTAGACCCTCTTGCCAAAGCCTATGCCAGGATCAAGCGCGATCTGGTCGTGGTCTATTCCCCTCTGTTGCGCGAGACCCAAACGCTCCCTGAAATAATCGCTGATCTCCCCTATGGTATCCTCGTATTCTGGATTTTTCTGCATGTCTCTGGGGGTTCCCTTGATGTGCATTATTATAAGTCCCGCGCCGGTCCTCGCGACAACCTCCGGCATCGCGTCGTCAAAACCAAGGCCTGATATGTCGTTGACCAGGCTCGCGCCAGCGGCTATTGCCTCTTCTGCCACCCTTGCCTTGTATGTGTCCACCGAAAGGAGGAAGTCCTTCCCCAGTTCCTTTCTCAATCCCTCAATTGCCGGTATCACCCTCCTGAGCTCCTCGTCTTCCGAAACCGGCTCCGCGCCAGGCCTTGTTGATTCGCCCCCTATGTCAATAATGTCCGCGCCTTCCTCGGCCGCTTTCTTGCCGTGTTCTACTGCCTCAGCGGGTGTCTCGCACCTCCCGCGGGCCTGGAACGAGTCCGGCGTCACATTCAGAACGCCCATCACCAGGGTTTTTCCCGTGGGTATCTCCCTGCCCATCGCGTTCCAGCGCGGTCTTTTGGTGGCCATTGCCGAGGACAGAGCCTCAGACAGCTTCCCCAAGCCATAGACCTGGCCGCGAAGCTTCTCTGCCAAGAGGCCGAGCCTCCTCTCGTCACCCCAGATCAGCGCATCCGTGGTCCTGACCGAGCAGTTTATCACTCCGATGGAGACCGCGGCCTCCGCTCCATATGACAGGGCCTCCTGCTTCAGTATGTTCGCGGCCGGCGCGCTGAGACCCCTTATGTAGAAGAACCTGTAGCGGGCCTTCGGCGCCATTACCCTTATGCCGTCCGGATCAACGCCTATGCGCGTGAACAGCTCAAGCAGATCCCTCTCGTTCGGGAAAACCTCCCTGATATCCATGAGGCCTTAAATTCTAGGCCACCGGTGCACTGCTTTGCAATTACTGTTTTTCATGAGTTCTCACATAACCCTACCTCCCAGAAACAAGGTTTGATTCTGATGATAGTCTCCAGGTTCCTGAAGGATAATTTTCGGGTCCGGGCCAGGCTTCTAGCCTCCCATAGGGCCGGGAAGCTCTATCCAGACCTCTTGAAACTCCTGTGAGTATCCCCTCTCCTGAAGGGGTTGTGGGAACGGGGCTAGCCTCGCCCCTGGACAGGCACGGGGCCTGATAGGGCACCCACAAGGGGTGCCCCTACACCTAAAACCATTATCCGGGGAGGATTCCCGGCAGTTTGCGGGGTTGGAAAACTCTTCTTACCGGACTGAAAGTCTCCAAGCGTAGCGTAGGAGAGACCTTCGGTTCCGCCTGGGAAGGATTTTATGCAGGAAATGGGTTAAAACCATTATCAGAGGCGGATTTCCTTTGGCCGGGTTCTTGTTCCTGGCGGCCATGGTTCATGTTTGAGGGGTTGGGTAACTCTCCTACCGAGACCTTTGGTTCCGTTTGGGAGGAGATTTTGCGCGGGAGAGGGTTCTGATGTCGTGGGCCTTTCTGTTTCCAAGGGTGAAAGATTCATCGCGTTCTGCGCGAGCCACGCAAATAAGGACGATGATTGGGGGGATCATCATCCTAAGGATTGCCGCTTCCGGACATCTCCCTTGGGATAGGCAGTCCATTATACTGCGAGCTAAATATCGTTATCCCGCGCGAGGCCATGCACCCTGCCGCGACAGCGAAGGCAGTTGGGAGCGCGAGCAAGGCATTTTGGCTCATTTCAATCACCAAAATAGTTGAAGCAAAAGGTGTCTTTGTGGCACTCGCGAGAAAAGCCCCCATCCCGATCAGGATCAAGCTCTCAGGTTGAATGTGAATGCCGAAAGCTCTCAATACACCGGCCATGAACCCGCCCAATAGACCACCTATGGCTAGAGCGGGCGCAAAAAGCCCACCGGATCCACCTAGGCCCACCGTGGCTGATGTGGAGAGGATCTTGCCCACAGCGAGCACAATCATCATCCAGAAATACAGATCCCCATTTAGTGCTGTCTGAAGAATGCTATAACCTGTTCCGCTGAGTCCTGGCAGAAAGAAAAGGATCACACCGCACAAGAGACCGCCCAAGGATGTTGGGATCCATGAGAGATTTGGGCGCGATGAGAGCTTTTTGTAAAGATGGTTTGTCAATTTCAAGGCTTTTGCATATAGAGAAGCGAGCAGGGCACACAACAACCCTAAAATCGGAGCTATCCAAAGTGTTTGATCATTGAAAGATATGAGCGAATAATCGCCAAAGAGCGGTCCCTCTCCAACGAAGCGAATAACCAAGTATCCAGATAGAGAAGAGATTAGGGCAGGTAAAAGGGCATCTATTTTGAAGAAGAGGTCAGAGTATAAAACCTCAGTGGCGTAAAGTGCTGAGGAAATGGGGGCTCTTATAACAGTAGCTATTCCCGCCGCGGCACCACTGATCAGAAACAAAGAATGTTTATCTGCTGGCAATCTCGCCTTCTTTGCAATTGCTCCGGCCAGGGCGCTACCGGCCGCGGCCATCGGGCCAACCTTCCCGCCTGAGCCACCCGAGGTTATTGTGATTACTGAAGTAAGAAGCCTCCAGAGAGGATTCAGAAGGTCTCTGTTTTTTAGAACTTTATCCCAGTCCCAGAATATCTTGTTGTAGTCAATGGGTTTTGACCTGTAAATGCTGTGCAAGATTCCTACTGTAAGCCCTCCGATGCCGGGCAAAATTATAAGGAGTAATCTCATTTG